>SKIC01000294.1 GCA_007116685.1 Balneolales bacterium | reverse complement strand
TTCCAGCATTTCTTCTGGTTCTATTCTCACCCCGCTGTTTATATTATGATTGTACCGGCATTTGGTGTGATTTCAGAGTTGATTTCTACATTCTCACGTAAAACCATCTTTGGATACTGGGCTATTGCACTATCATCACTTGCTATTGCATTCCTTGGATTCCTTGTTTGGGGTCACCACATGTTTGTATCAGGTCAATCTGAATTGTCATCTGTTGTATTCTCATTCTTGACTTTCTTTATTGGTATCCCGACAGGTATCAAGATTCTTAACTGGGTTACTACGATGTACAAAGGGTCTATCGATATGAAGACTCCTATGCTTTATGCTGTAATCTTTCTGATTCTTTTCACCATTGGTGGTATCACAGGTATTATGCTAGGGGCCTTATCTGTAAACATCCACTTGCACGATACCTATTATGTAGTAGCTCACTTCCATTATGTAATGATGGGTGGAACTGTGATTGCTTTCTTAGGTGGTTTACACTACTGGTGGCCAAAAATGACTGGTAAAATGTACAGCGAATTCTGGGGAAGAGTTGCTGCTGTTATTATTTTCATCGGATTTAATATTACATTCCTGCCTCAGTTTATTATGGGGAGCCAGGGAATGCCAAGACGATATTTCAATTATATTGAACAATTCCAATTTTACCATCAGGCCTCAACTGTAGGCTCATGGATTTTGGGATTGGGATTTTTCATAATTGCCGGTTACTTGATTCATTCTATGTTGAGAGGACCTAAAGCTCCTCCAAATCCATGGAAATCAAGAACATTAGAATGGCAAACTGCTTCCCCTCCAATTCATCACAACTTTGACTACACTCCGGTAATCAAGAATGGTCCTTACGATCATCATAAGCCAATGAGTGAGTGCAGATTAGGTGTTGTTGGTTCGGAGGAGCATCACGGAGAGCACGAAGAGGCAGAAAGCCAAGCTTGATTAAAAAGATAATTTAAATCAATACTTAAAAAATATGTCTAAATCAAATTCTCATGTGTTGCACCATTTTGTGGATAGTGAGCAACAATTTGAGGCCTCAAAATTGGGGATGTGGTTATTTTTGGTTACGGAAATTCTATTTTTCGGAGGTCTTTTTGTAGCCTATATCGTATTCCGTGCATGGCATCCTGATTTGTTTATTGCTGCCGCTGAAACCTTGGATGTGAGGTTAGGCGCTCTAAACACTGTGGTACTTATTGCCAGTTCTCTTACTATTGCTTTGGCTATTCGCGCTGCTCAATTAAATCAACAAAAGCATCTTTTGATTTATTTGGGATCTACCATCGCATTGGCAACAACCTTTATGGTCGTTAAGTACTTCGAGTACACCGATAAATTTGCTAAAGGTATTTATCCGGGTGCTGCTTATACCTATACAGGTTTGGAGCATGAATTAGCTAGTGTGTTCTACAGTATTTACTACATGATGACTGGTCTTCACGGTATTCACGTAATAATTGGTATTGGGATCATAGCTTGGTTAATGTTTAAGGCTAGAAAAGGCGCGTTCACAAGCGAATACTATACTCCGGTTGAGATAACAGCATTATACTGGCACTTGGTGGATATCATTTGGATTTTCCTCTTTCCACTCTTGTACTTGATTGACTAACTAATAATAGAATATTTAAATAATCTAGCTATGAGCGGACATCACATTATACCATTAAAAGCATTACTAGGTGCCGGAGTTGCATTATTGGTTCTTACGTTTTTGACAGTTGCTGTTACTTGGATACATATTCCGGAGCCATTTAACGTAGTTGTAGCTATCGCAATTGCAGTAGTTAAAGCAGCTGTTGTATGCCTGATTTTCATGAACCTTTACTGGGATAATAAATTCAATACCCTGGTATTTCTGAGTTCAATTTTGTTTCTACTGATTTTTATCGCTATTACGCTTCTTGATACTCTTTTCAGAGACATACCCTTTGGTATTTATTAGTAGATAAATCGATTTAATAAAAAAAGCTGATCTCGAAAGAAATCAGCTTTTTTTGTATCTGTTAGATTCATTTAAAGAGCAATAGCCTTTAGAGAAACTTTAAGCTATTTTATGAATTAAAATATCGATTTCCCAGCCTCAGGGATTATCACCTGTGTATTTCCATCTGTCTTTTCCTCAGTTTCTTTTTTAAACTTCTCAGGATCACCAACAAGAACGGGGAAAGTTCCATAATGGCACGGAATTGCAATTTTCGGACGTAACATAGTGGCTGATAAGGCGGCTTCTGAGTGACCCATAGTGTAATAATCACCAATAGGTAAAATAGCCACGTCTGGTGCATAGAGATCTTTATAGATTGAGAACACAGGCATGATATTCGTATCTCCTGCATGGTAAATGGTAATATCATCTGTAAATGAAATCACTAAGCCAGCAGGGTCGCCTGCATATTCTCCTCCGAAAGAAGAACTGTGATTGGCGTTCGTCATACTTACAGAAAATCCGTCAAATTCTAATTTACCACCCTTGTTGAATTCTACTGCTTGTTCCTCAGCTAAGCCTTGTTTTTTTAGCAATCCGGATAACTCCACAATGGAGACCACTTTGCAACCTGTATTTTTTGCGATATCAAGTGTGTCTCCCACATGATCTTCATGGCCATGAGTTAAAAGAATGTAATCTACTTTATCTTGATTTTTTTCAGAATCTGGGGTTTTGGGATTTTGAGATAAAAAAGGATCAATTAATAGAACTGAATCATTTGGAGCAATGATTTTAAAAGCAGAATGTCCTAACCAATAGAGTTTTACGTTTGTTTCTAATGCCATGATAGTTTCCTTTTATGATGAAAATTAATTTGTTTCACATATAAAATAGACTACCTCATCTTATTTTCAAATTATATCGGTTCTGCTGAAATCTGGTAGAAGGCTGTGAAAAACCAGGACTTTTGTTCAAGATCGAGGACAGAAGGATTTTAAAACCGCAGCATATCTACCATATGTGAGGATTTTAAAATCCTGATAAAGAAGATATTGGGCAAAAAGACGGTTTTTCACAGCCTTCTGGTAATAGATAATAATCCTGAAGACCAGAGACAGTTGAAATTTCAAAGTGGAAAAGAAAGATCAAAGAATCTTTATTTTTTGTAACTGCAAGTAGAAATAATCCCCTAGAATAGCGTTATTACTATCAGAAAAATCAAAAACACAAACTTTAGGTATAAAAAAGAAAAATATTAATTTGGCGGCACATGCCGAGATATAAAACATTATAACAGCAACCCATTATAAAAAAGGATTAGATCCTATGGCAGAAAAAATTAAACTTCACCCGGATACGCCACACGTAAAAAGAATTTTTGAAATAACTGATATCATGAGAAACGACGGTGTGGCACTTTTACCTACCGACAGCCAATATGCATTAGCAGCAGTTTATACGAATAAGAAAGGGGTGGATCGAATTAGACAAATCAGACATTTGGGCAAAGACCATTTATTTACTCTTATTTGTGATTCATTATCCGGAATCTCAAAGTTTGCCAAAATTTCCGACGAAAATTTTAAAATCATCAAACGCCTGATTCCCGGGCCATATACTTTTGTGTTACCTGCTACCAAAGAAGTACCAAAGTTGCTATTGAATAGCCGAAGAAAAACCATCGGGTTTAGAGTTCCTGATTATCCGATTTGCCAAAAGCTGATTGAAGAATTAGGGGAACCTTTAATCGCCACAACAGCAAAAACTCCTGAACTAGGGGATGATGGACTGGATAGTATTTTCCGTGAAGAATTATTCCGATTGCTAGACAAACAAGTTGATGTAATTGTAGATAACGAACAAGAACTGTCTTCAGACCAGTCTACTATTGTTGATATGACTGAAGAAGTTCCTCTCATTCTTAGACGCGGTTTAGGTATTGAAGAGTTGGAGTATGTATTCCAATCAAACAATCTTGTATTCGAGGAAGCATAATGTCAAAAAAGTTGAGAGTTGCTATTAATACCGGTGGCGGAGATGCACCCGGACTCAATGCTGTAATAAGAGCGGCTACGTTGGCTGGCTTAAATAAAGGTTGGGAAATGGTTGGTATTCGTAATGGATACCGATCATTAACAGATGAATCTACGCCATTGGTTACTTTAACCAGAGATATGATGCGTGGAATTACGATGATGGGCGGTACCATTTTAGGTACTGCCAATCGTGGCAATCCCTTCGAAATGCCATATCAGGACAAAGATGGTAATTGGGATGTGCGAGATGAATCCGACCAACTAGTTGCCCGTTTCCAGGAGGAAAACCTGGATGCCCTAATTGCCATTGGCGGTGATGGATCCATGTACATCGCATCGAAATTGATAGAGAAAGGAATCCCCGTTGTAGGAGTACCAAAAACTATTGATAACGATTTGCCACGAACGGATTACACTCTTGGATTTGATACAGCAGTAACAATCGCTACAGAGGCCATAGATAGAATCACCACTACAGCAGAATCCCATGATAGAATTATGGTGATTGAAGTAATGGGGCGTTATGCGGGATGGATCGCACTGCATTCAGGATTAGCCTCCACAGCAGATGTTGTTTTAATACCTGAAATACCTTTCGATTATGAGAAAATCGTGGAGAAAATAAATCTCAGAGCTTCACGTGGCCGTAATTATACGATGATTGTTGTTGCTGAAGGTGCAACTGAAAAAGGAGGAAACGTACTCACTAAAGGCAAAGTAATTGGGCAGGCTGAACAGTTAGGTGGAATTGCCGAACGAGTCGCCAAAACCTTAACAGAAATGACGGGAAGAGAAGCTCGCTCCGTTGTTTTGGGTCACTTACAAAGAGGTGGTTCCCCCACAAATTTTGATCGTATCATTTCTTTGCGAGCCGGTGCTGAAGCTGTAAGAGCAGTGGAGGATGGAGATTTCAATAAATTAATCATCTTTCAGGGAAATAAAGTCTCTCGAATTCCAATCCCGGAAATCGCGGGCCAAATGAAAAAAGTACCTTTAGACGGTGATACCATTGCAACTGCTAGGGATATAGGATTAAACCTCGGCGATTAAATTATGAATAATGGAAGCTGAGATATTTCCCCAACCTAAATTTATCCGGTCTTCCTGTCCTGTATTATTATGCCATGGTTATGGTGCATTCGTAAACTTTGTGAAGCCTGGTTTACTTCATGAGGTTGCAATGTTTTTACGTAGCCATGGTATTGCCGCTTTTGCTCCTAATATAGTTCCTTATGCCACAATTGAGACTAGAGCAGAAGCATGGTTTAAAATAATACCTCAGGTTTTAGAACATACCGGTGCTTCTCAGCTAAATATAATTGCACATTCCATGGCGGGTTTGGATATCCGCTATGCGCTCTTTGCATTTCCTGAATTAGAAAAGAGCGTAAAATCTGTAGTTACAATTGCGAGTCCACATCATGGTACTAGTCTTGCAGAGCTCGCCTTTAAAGCTCCTGATTTTGTAAAAGAGAATTTTCTCAAATTATCAGACTGGCTTGGAAATAAATGGTATTCAGACATGAAAAGTGATACTTCCGGAGCATTGAAACAACTTACGAGAGGTTATGTGACCGGTGAGTTCGAGTCCAAGGTTGGTAAACCTATTGTGCCATTTTATTCCGTATCAGCAGCTTGCGGAAAAGGAACAGATAATCCCATACCCACCGCACTTAGAGGTTTCAACCTTTGGATTTACGAAAAAGAAGGAATTAACGATGGATTTATTTCTGAAGAAAGTGCACGATTTGGAACACACCTAAAAACAATTCCATTTTCGCACTCAGAGCAAATTCTCATCCAGGTTTCTTCAGATATGAAGGAAAAAGTCTGTGATTTTTGGCTCGAATTAATAGCTAGTCTGCCTTAAGCAGGTAAACTTTGTAAAGTTTACATTAAATTCTGTTGACGAAAGGGCGTTCGAAAAGGAATTCTGGCAGTAGTTTTATACCTTTTTCTAAGTTTGTAATTATCACTGTAGACACAATAGGTTTTGTTATGAGGTTAGCACGATTTTATTCCATTTTGATTCTTCTTCTCACAATTACTACTTCTGCATTTGGCTGGGGAAGAGTTGGTCATTTTATCACAGGTGATATTGCCACGGCCCATTTGAATGAGCAGGCAAAAGAACGAGTGCAAGAAATTCTTGGAGACATGACTATGCGCGAAGCCACGGTTTGGATGGATGAAGTTCGCCGAACAGATGAGTTTCGTCACACAGCTTCTTGGCATTGGGTAACTATACCTGATGGAGAGACTTATGATGAAGCTGAAAAAAATCCATCCGGTGATATTGTTGAGGCCTTAGAGCGAAAAATTGCTAAACTCAAAGCTGGTGGCATGTCTGCTGAAGATGAGCGCGTCACTTTGTTAATGGTGATTCACATGATTGGTGATATTCATCAACCACTGCATGTAGGTACTGGAGAAGACCGAGGCGGTAACGATGTAAGAGTGACTTATATGGATCGAAATACAAATCTACACGCACTTTGGGATACCGGTATGATTGTTTCTTGGGGATTGGAACCAGATGTTTTTGCTAGTGGTATAGATCGTGCACCGGAAGAATTAATCAAAGAATGGCAAACGGCAACGGTTAGAGACTGGGCAAAAGAGTCAGTAAGTTATCGTCCTTATGTATACGATTTGCCTGAAGATAAAGTGTTAGGATGGGAGTATAGAAATCGTCATTTCCATATTGTTGAGAAAAGATTATATAAATCAGGCGTGAGGATTGCTGGCTTACTAAATGAGATTTATGGGTAAATAGG
>SKIC01000030.1 GCA_007116685.1 Balneolales bacterium | reverse complement strand
TATTCACGATTACAATCACAACCGCCCGCATGATTCTCTAGGAAAAAGAACGCCCATGCAGGTATTACAAAATCACCAAATCCTCTAATTTACAACTGACTGAAAATTGGGGAAGCTTACATTGGTTACGCAATCAAGCGAAAGGTAGTGAACGAATAGGATTGATTAGTTCATCAGGAGCTAGAAGACTTAGACCAATTGGCATTGATGTCAAAAATGAAATATCTGCACCTAATTGGTTTTTAAACAGTAGTCAAGATATCCGTTCTTCTTATTTTTTGGAAGAAGTAGCGACAGAGTTTGATATTCAAGGCCTTGAGATTGATTGGGCTTGTGTAGCCTGGGGAGGCAATTTTTATATGAATAGTAAGTCTTGGAAATACCAGAGTTTCAAAGGGACTAAATGGCAAAACATAAACAAAGAGTTAGATAAAGAATATTTGAAAAACACTTATCGTGTTCTTCTTACACGAGCTAGACAAGGTATGGTATTATACATTCCTAAAAGCAGTGAAGTTGATCAAACTCGACCAAAGAAATTTTACGATCAGACATACGAATATTTGACAGAAATCGGAATAAAAGAAATCGAATAAAATTTCAAAAGCACAACAAAGGCTATACATACTTATTTCCCCCCTACCCCTCTTTCTCAAAATCATCAATCAGGGCAGTGATACTTTTGGCGATGTGCAGTGTGTCTGATGCCATGGTTCGTATTTCCTGGGCTACGTAGGCGAAGCCGGCACCGTCATCTCCGAAGCGGGCAGCTTCAATTTGTGCGCTGATTCCTATAAAATGTAGTTTTTTGAGCTGATCATTGATGTCTTTATTCTGCTTGATGAGTTCAACCAAAATATTGTGTCTCTTCTCTTCTTCCAGTTTTCTGGTCGAAATATCGGTTACCAATCCTTCTAAATAGACCAATTCCCCATTATCATCATACACAGCACCGCCAATTTCGTTTACCCACAACAGGCTGCCATCCATCTTTGTCAGACGATAATCTACATTCCAGTTGGTTTTGTGTTCCACTCCGTAATCAACCGCTTTATCAACTAATTTTACGTCATCCCGGTAAATCAGTTCAGAAAATGCAACTCGGTTGTTATTAACAATATCTTCTGTTTGATATCCTGTGAGCTCGGGCACCTTGCCAGACATAACCAGCATAGTGTAAGCATCATCGCACAAACACCTGTAGGTGAACGCATCGAACCGATTAACAATACTAACTAAAGACTCCGTAAGTTGATCTTGATGATTTGGGGTTTCCATGTTCAGATTTTAAAAAGATGATATATACAGTTTTGACAGCGCAATATATAAATCTAAAAAAGAAAAGTCGGTATAAAGTTGTAAAGTTCCGTTTTGCTAGTAACTGAATTTTATAATCTATTGTCTGCCAATATCTTTTGTATGTGCATCCTATCTTTTAGGATTTGGATACATCCCCTTAGCAGCTATAGAAATTTAAAATCTGAATTAGTATTCTGTTTCATCATCGCAACAGATTCAGGGCAAATACAATGGAATTTCTGATTGATTACTTTTCGAGCATCCCCTCTTCCCACCGAAGTGCCATTTTGGTTGGCGGTCTCGCATTTTTTTGGATGATTGAAAGTGCCATCCCACTCTTTCGGTTTCGGTATGAGAAATGGAAGCATGCGGCCTTAAATATCTTCTTCACGCTAACCACGGTTTTAGTGAATTTGTCGCTTGCATTCATTTTGCTCCTGGCGGCAGACTGGGCTGTTGGCAATGAATTTGGCTTATTTTTTCTGATGCCCGAAATGCCTTTCTGGCTCTATCTCTTGTTTGGCTTGATGATAATGGATTTAATCAGTGCCTGGTTCGCGCATTGGATTCAGCACAGAGTCCGCTGGATGTGGAAATTTCACCTGATACACCATACCGACACCCACATCGATACCACCAGCGCTAATCGCCACCACCCCGGAGAAAGTGTTATCCGCTTTTTCTTTACCGTGCTAGCTGTGCTCGTTTTAGGCGCTCCTATGTGGATGGTGCTGCTGTATCAGTCCTTAAGTGTGGTGCTTTCTCAATTCAACCACGCCAATATTTCCCTTCCCCTTTGGCTGGACAGAGCCATCAGCTGGTTCATCATCTCCCCTGATATGCACAAAGTTCATCATCATTATGTACTGCCCTACACCGATTCCAACTACGGCAATATCTTCTCAATTTGGGATCGTCTTTTCGGCACTTTCATGACCTTAGACCGCGACAAACTCATCTACGGCGTTGATACCCACATGAAAGAAGAAGAGCACTCTGATGTAGTAAACCTGCTAAAAATTCCCTTTCAGGAATACCGAAAACCCACGCGATTGGAATGAGCCACCCACGGGCTGCCGCAATCTCAGAAAAAGCACAGTTCTTTTTAATAAACATTATCCCTGAATACACTATAGATAGCATATAGAAGTGCGGCTGTCCGTAGATTTTTCCTGGCTACTCCATTTCGGCCTACCACACTCATTTATTACACAGTTTATTCTCTCAATTTTCCCCTAAAACCCGGTCATTTGAAAAAATGGCGTCAAGAACGAAACGCAATGCAGCGTTAAGAAAGAAAACACACCGCTGATGAATCCTTCGGCTTTCTCTTAGCGAAGTGGAGCATTGTTTTCTTTTAGCGAAATATAGTGGAGTTTAGCCAATTTTTTCTTGGACCGGTGAGTTTTTCCCTAAAGGATCCCGTTGGGAGGTTACTGTCGCCAGTCCGCCGTGGCGGGCTCACTCAAAAGTAACAAGACAATTAGATATTGAGATTTTTTGCAATTTAACAATACTTCAGTCGAGGACGACTGATTTTTTTTATCCGGACGTGGAGATGACGTCCTACAGTCTATTTTTCGTTTCGGACAGCCGCACTTATCTTAGACTTTTGGTTGATTTGAAAGAAGCAACGAAACTAAAATCTATATTTTAATTCACGAATTGTTCGCGGCAGCCCGGGAGTGGGTAAAATCAAATAAACAAATGCCTGAACACCGAATTCACGTGATTCATATCATCATCGGTAATTTCGAAATGGAATACAGCGCGAATAGTGTGTGGTCCGAATGGAACCATTAAAATGCCTTCTTTTTCCAGCATTTTTAAGGCGTCGTTCACGGGTATATCTTTAACATCAAACAGGAGAATGTTCGTGCGTATAGAATTCATATCTATAACCAATTTGGAACATTGCATGATGGTTTTTCCAAGTGAGCGCGCTCTTTTGTGATCCTCTCGAAGTAGTTGAAAATGGTTGTCAACGGCATAATCAGCAGCCGCAGCCAGGATTCCGGCCTGGCGCATTCCTCCTCCGAGCATTTTTCGTACTCTCCTGGCCGGAGTAATTAAGTCCTGATCACCAAGAAGCATGGAGCCAACGGGCGCTCCTAATCCCTTACTGAAACAAATGGACATGGTGTCGGCAACACTTCCGTAGTAGGATAGCTCGGTGACGGTTGCTAAAGCAGCATTCCAGATTCGGGCGCCGTCTAGATGGACACTCAAATGATATTCGTCGGCAAGATTTCGGATATCCATCAATTCCTTTTTACAGTAACAAGAACCTCCGCCTTTGTTCGTAGAGTTTTCTAAGGCAATAACGCTGGTGTGCGGATCCCAATCGTTGCATGGGCGAATGGCTTTTTCAATATCAGACGGCTCCATGATTCCGAATCTGCCGTTAATAGTGCGTAATTGCACACCGGATAAAAACCCCGCAGCAGCAGATTCGTAATTAAAAATATGCGAGGTGTAATCACAGATAATTTCATCTCCCGGCTGCGTTAGCATGTGCAAAGCAAGCTGATTGCCCATCGTCCCGCTAGGAACAAATAATCCCGCCTCAAAGCCAAACATATCAGCAATTTTATGCTCGAAAGCATTTATGGTGGGATCCTCTCTGAATACGTCATCTCCTACTTCTGCCTCTGCCATTATTTTTCTCATTTTGGCAGTTGGTTTCGTTACGGTATCGCTTCGTAAATCAATCTTTCTGTTCATCTAATATGTAACCTGTTGCTCTTGTGTAATCTATTGCTGTGAAAAACCTTATTTATTAGTCTCGCAAGTATGATATAGAACTCAGCATAATGTTTGCCCTAAAAGTTCCCGGTAAAAAAATTAGCGAATATACCTGCGTGTGGTGAAATGTCAAATCGCAAGAAAATCATTCACATTGATAAAAAATTTGTTCGGCTATTTTGAAAATTAGTTTGCTTGTAGTAGATTGCACATAATTATTACATATATGCAATTACTATGGACAAAGCACAACTTACCCGTAAACAAAAAGAATTCTTCGAGTACATTCTGGATTACAGAAGAGAACACAGCATTTGGCCGACCTATCGGGAAATTGCGGACGAGTTTGGATATAAATCGCCAAATAGCGTGACCCAGAACCTGCAAGCCCTGCTGAAAAAAGGCATTCTCTACAAAACGGATGAAGAAGAATACGAAGTTACACCTGAGTTTGATGATCAGGCTCTGGCTTACGAAACCGGGATTCCTGTCCGTGGGATAATTGCCGCCGGTTATTTACAGGAAGCAGTTGAGGCTAATTTGGGTACTATTACCTTGGAACACCTCTTCCCTAACCTGAATAAGATGTTTGCACTTCGTGTATCCGGTCAAAGTATGCGTGATACCGGTATTTTTGATGGCGATTTTGTGCTCCTTATGGATGATGACATCAACGACGGCGACATTGGTGCGGTGATGTATAATGGCGAAACCAGCTTGAAGCGAATCTATTACGGTAAAGACGGTTTACGCCTAGAACCTGCTAACGATCAATACAGCGACATTTTGATTGAGCCCGGGATTTTTGAAGAAGTGCAAGTACTCGGTAAATACGTGGGGCACGTAAACAGAAGCGGTATTTATAAACACTCGAAGAAGAATATGATTAATTAAGAATCTGGATAATTTCAGATTTTTTTCTCGAAGAGCTACGCAGATTTATTCGCTGAGTCTCGTTGATAGTTTGATTGGTTCTGAGATTAAAGATTTCGATTAAAGCTATCAGAATACAATGCTAATTTGAGCCTGATATTCAAAAGCTCCTTTTCTGTTTAGACAAAGAAGGAGCTTTTTTTATAAAACTACAGCAGAAAAGTTCTATACATTAAAGCGGAAATGGAGTACATCTCCGTCTTTTACGAGGTATTCGCGGCCTTCTGAGCGCAATTTTCCGGCTTCTTTAGCCGCGGCTTCTGAGCCATAATTGATGAAATCATCATAGGCGATTGTTTCAGCGCGGATGAAGCCTTTTTCAAAATCTGTGTGAATTACCCCTGCTGCTTGCGGTGCTTTGAATCCCTCTTTTATAGTCCAGGCACGCACTTCTTTTTCGCCGGCTGTGAAGTAGGTAATCAAACCAAGCTTTTTGTAAGCCGCTTGAATCAAACGATCTAAACCGGCAGACTCCAGATTCATTTCAGACAGGAATTCTTTCTTTTCTTCGTCATCCAATTCTGCGATTTCGGCTTCAATTTTAGCACAAACTACAACTACTTCGGTATTCTCTGATTCCGCAATGGCTCGTACTTTTTCTACGTAGGCGTTTCCGTCTCCATTGGGCAAATCTTCTTCATCCACATTACAAACATAAAGCACAGGCTTTTCAGACAAGAGAAATAAATCTTTATAAGTTTGTCTTTCTTCAAAAGTAAGATCAGCGGAGCGGGCAGGTTTTAAATCATCCAAATGAGCTTTTAGCTTTTCAATGATTTCTAATTGTTGCTTGGTTGCCTTGTCCCCGGATTTTGCCATTTTTTTCAGACGGTCTTCTCGTTTCATCACGGAATCCAAATCCTTTAAAATGAGCTCACTCTCAATAATTTCGATATCTCTTCCCGGATTTACAGAACCCTCAACGTGAATTACGTCATCATTATCAAAAGCACGAACTACATGAACAATGATATCCACTTCTCTGATATTTGATAAGAAGGCGTTTCCTTTGCCCTTTCCTTCAGATGCACCTTTTACCAAACCGGCAATATCAACAAATTCAATGCTTGTAGGAATGGTTTTGAGCGGCTTTACCAAATTAGATATGGTTGTAAGTCGGCTGTCCGGTACAGGTACGATTCCGATATTGGGATCTATCGTGCAAAAAGGAAAATTTGCTGATTCGGCTCCGGCATTACTCAAAGCGTTAAATAAACTGGATTTTCCCACATTAGGTAAACCCACAATTCCACATTGTAAACTCATTTTCTGGTATTTAGTAAGGTTCTGGATTATCAAGACATGACTGCGTAATAAACGTTTCTTCAGGCAAAAGCACAGCAGTCAATGTGCCCATTCCGGGTAAATTCTTATATACACAACCCGTATCAATGCCAATCATATTTTCATTATGAATCGGCTTTGAACTGGGAGTATGACCGAACACCACTTTCTTTTCCCAATACGGCCTTGGTGCATCAATATGCTTTCGATACCATAGCATATCGTGATGAGTATCTTCATCTGCAATTAATTCCTCAATTGTATTGTATGCAGGAACACCACCATGCACAAAAAAGTAATTCTCGGTATCGTGAAAAATTTTGGTGTTTCTATAAAAATGAAAGTGCTGCGAGGGAAATTCCGAAGAAAAACTTCGCATAGAATAAGACTGCATAGTTTGCTTACCCCCATTTCTCTCCCACATTTTGAAGTCCCCAATTTCAATAGCGTGTAAAAGCATCCATTCGTGATTTCCCTGTAAGAAAACGCACTTATGGTTTGCCGCAAAGGATATCAAAACATCAACTACTCCTTTAGAATCAGGACCACGATCGATGTAATCGCC
>SKIC01000120.1 GCA_007116685.1 Balneolales bacterium | reverse complement strand
TTTTTTTTTTTCATCAAAAAGTGCTTAACCTGCGGGAAAGTGGCTTTTAGCCATTCTCCGGTACCGTCGTCTGAGGCATTATCCGCAATAATGATTTCGGCATCATTCGAGTTTTTTACGACAGAAGGGAGGTATTCTTTCAAATGATGGAGAGCATTCCAAGTAACAATAATAATACTGACAGATAGCATGAAAAAAATTGTAAGTCTGTTTCCAGGTAATCGCAAGATTGATTAAAATACAAACTTATTTGCGACCCGTTACATTTACCTATGACTAAGATAGGGCTTTTATCAGACACACATCATTTTCTTGACCCTCAGATTTTTGAATATTTTTCTGAAGTGGATGAAATATGGCATGCCGGTGACTTTGGCACCATAGAAATCGCAAAGGAATTAGAGAAAATTGCGCCTGTTATTGGAGTCTATGGTAATATTGACGGGAAAGATGTCAGAGATGAGTATCCGCTACATCATCGTTTTACCAAAGAAGGTGTGGATTTTTGGATGACTCACATTGGTGGTCACCCCGGAAGATGTGCGCTACCTATCAAAAAAGAGATGGAAACGAATCCTCCTGACGTCTTCATCTGCGGACATTCCCATATTCTGAAAATCGTAAAAGATCCGGTTTATGATGGTGTTTTGCACATAAATCCCGGAGCAGCAGGGAGGCACGGTTTTCAAACCATGCGAACCATCGTTCGATTCGCAATCGAAAATGGTAAACTCCACGATATGGAGGTTGTAAATTTGGGAGGAAGATCAGAGTAATCAATAAGAAACTCCGTCTCCCAAATATTGATTTAGCGGTTTGCTTCTACGCCGGCTCTAACTAAGTTAGAGAATCCACCGACATTATAGACGTTTTCAAAACCAGCTTCTCTCATCATGCGAGCAGCTTGTCCACTGCGGTTTCCGGTTCTGCAATAGAGATAGTAGGTTTCATTTTTGTCAAAACTGGCAATTTTATTCTGAAACGCACCTGTGTAAATATCCAGGTTGAAATCAGTTCCTTTGAGGTGTCCCTGATTGTATTCTCCTGCTGTGCGAACATCAATCAAAATACCCGGGGTGGATTTTCGCGCTTCAATAAAATCTTGTCCGCTCATGTTTGAGCTGGATTGAGAAAATGAATTAAAAAATGAAAACATAAGAATGGCTCCAATTGAGAATGTGATAATTGTTAATATTTTTTTTGTAGTAAACATTGTTAGTCCCTGAAAACTTTATTACTAATCAAAATAGAGTGAAGTAAAAGAAAAATACGGAAACGATAAGGAAAACCAGGGTCATACCACCACCTGCTTTAAAATAGTCACTGGTTTTATATCCACCTGCGGTCATCATCAGTGCATTTACCTGGTGTGTTGGCAGGATAAATGAGTTGCCGGCATTTACGGCTGCAAGAAGCACTAATGGACGAGGATCAACACCTGCCATCATACCAATACTGACAATCAGCGGGGCAAGTACAACAACGGCACCTACGTTCGACATCACTAACGAAAAACCTGTGGCTAATAGTGCCACGGCAAATAAGAGTACAATCAAATGACTTCCTTCAATAATCTGCATAACGCCACTTGCCAAAAATTCGGCTGTACCTGAATTTTGCATGGCGATGCCTAGAGGAATCAAACCAACAAGTAAGAAAACAACTTTCCACTCTATAGCTTTGTAGGCTTCCTGGATGGTCATTACGTTAGATAAAACCATAACAATGGCTCCGGTAAGGAAGGAGATAGAGATAGAAAAACCACTTAAGGCCAGAGCGATAGCCAGCGCAAAACTTCCGGCGGCATGCAGCATTTTTTTAGGCTTTCTGATTTCAGCGGTAACCGGAGTTGCGAGAACAAATGGATCGGAAGAATCAAGATCTTTAATGTGCTTCCACGGGCCATAAATGACAAATGTGTCGCCGGCTTTGAGTTCGTAATCTGAAAAGTCACCTTCAACACGCTCGCCACGGCTGAACAACATAATAGGCTCTACGGCATATCGCTTTCTCATGGCAAACTGACGAAGTGTTTTGCCAACCAATTCTGAACGAGGAGGCACTATCACTTCCACAAAACCGGACTCATCAGGATCACTCAATTTCTCAAACTGAACCGTATTTTTCTCTTCAGTC
The DNA here is from genome assembly GCA_007116685.1 of Balneolales bacterium. Taxonomy (GTDB): domain Bacteria; phylum Bacteroidota; class Rhodothermia; order Balneolales; family Natronogracilivirgulaceae; genus SKIC01. The sequence continues at coordinate 4,696 of SKIC01000120.1, read as the reverse complement.
AGTTGATATTCTTCAGCAAATCTCGAAACATTTTTTTCGGTTCCATAGAGTGCCATGACTTGTCCGTCATCAAACGGAGTTTCTCTCCAGGGTGCGTAATCGATGTGTTTATCATGCGATAAAGCCAAAATATGAATATCGAAATCGCTCCATAACCCGGAAGACTCTACTGTTTTTGAAGTCAGCTTACTAGATTCAGGAATGCGATAGTAATGAATTTTACTATTCAAATTAAAAGCGTCCATCACTTTTTCCTGCTCTGTTAGTTCGAGTCCACCGCCACTTGTACTTTGGGGCAGTATATATTTCCCAAAAATCAAAAAGAAAATAATGGCAACAAAAAGTAAAGCCAGACCAACAGGGGTAACGGCAAATAATCCGTAAGGGTCTAAATCGGCGGCTTCTAATAAATCATTGGTAAGAATTAAATGCCCCGAACCAACCATAGTTAAGGTTCCGCCAATAATAGCCATGAAACCAATTGGCATAATCAATTCAGAAGCGGAGATTTTAATTCTTCGGGAAATATCCAAAACACTAGGTAAAAACATGGCTGCAGCACCAATATTGGACATAAAAGCAGACAAGGTTCCAACCGAAAGGGATAAGGAGCCAAGGATATTGTTTTTCTTGGTTCCCACTTTGGCAATCAGCCATTTGGAAAATTTGGCCATCATACCGGTTTTTGAGATACCTTCGCCCAAAATCATGACCGCTATCATAGCGATTACGGCATTACTGGAAAAACCGGATAAAGCTTCAGCACTGGTTAAAACGCCACTCCAGGCCAATAAGAGCATGGTGATGATAGCAGTTACATCAATCCGTAATTTTTCGCTTACCAACATATAGATGGTAAAGGCCATGATTGATAAAACGATGATTATTTGAGTATCCATAAATATTTCTGATATCTGTTATTGGTCCATCCGTATCGCCAAATCTTCACTATCCACCTTAGACTCCGGTTTAATTTCCCGAATGGCATCTTTGATGGTCATATAAAATTTCCAATCCTGTTTAGCAGGAGCATCTTTCTTAAGTAAATCTCTTACAGGTGCTTTTACTTCGGTAAGTAATACGGTAATTGATCGGTTATTAAGTTCGTCTGTGATTTCTCTCAGAGTTTCCAAACCGGTGGCATCAATATCATTAACGCCATTCAAATCAAGAATCAGGCAGGTTGTTTCGGGATAAAGGCGAGTGAGCTTTTCAACTTCGTCATGAAAGTACTCCGCGTTTGCAAAGTGGAGGGGGGCATCAAATCGAAATACCAAAATGCCCGGGTCTTGCTCGGTCTCGTATCTGTTGATATTTCTATAAATATTGGTTCCCGGTATGCGACCTAAAACGCTGTGGTTTGGTCGGGCTGAACGGTACACCAGCATCACTACAGAGAAAATCACTCCGAGTAAAATTCCTTCTTTAATTCCGAGGAATAAGGTGCCTGCAAAAGTTGCTAGAAAGAGGTATCGATCATAATGCCCGAGTTTCCATAATCTTTTGAATTGATCAAATTCTATTAGCCCAAAAACAGCAGTCATGATGATAGCAGCGAGTATTGCGTTGGGCAAATAGTAGAATACGGGAGTCAGGAAGAGTAAGGTCAAAGCAATTACTGCTACGGCAAAGAAACCTGCAAATGTAGTTTTCCCACCGGATTGATAGGTAACTGCTGTTCTTGAAAAAGAGCCTGTACCGGGAAAGGACTGAAAAAATGAACCCCCTAAATTTGAAGCGCCAATAGCAATCAATTCCTGATTCGGATCAATCACGTAATTTTTAGCTTTGTTTTGGATAGCTTTTGCTACAGCAATGGCTTCCATATACGCCACTAATGCAATGGCAAATGCCATTGGTAAAAGTTGCAAAACTACTTCTTGGTAAATTGTCGGGATTATAAATGCAGGTAGGCCGGAGGGGATAGCACCAACTATTTCAACACCATTATTTTGCCATCCGGAAAGGAATAGAACTAAGATACCAATAGCCACGACTAGTACCGGGCCGGGAGTTTTAGGCATAATTTTTTTCATGCTCATGATAAGAGCGATTCCACCTATACCAATAGCGAAGGTTAACAAGTTAGTCTGACCCGCTTGAAGAGCAATTCCATAAAGAATTTCATGCAAGCCACCGGATACTGAAGAAACTCCAAGAAGATGATGAAGCTGGTTTAATCCGATGAAAATAGCCGCTGCTGAAATAAATCCTGATAAAACCGGATGGGAGAGGAGGTTTACTAAAAATCCTAATCTGAGTAATCCCAGAATGATTTGGATGATTCCTACCATCATCGCAAGCAAAATACTGTAGCTGATAATTTCTTCAGGAGTTTGTGCAAAAGGCGCTACTGCAGAGGCAACCAGTAAGGCTACCAGGGCAACAGGACCTACGGCAAGGTGCCTGGAACTACCAAGAAATGCATATATAATTAAGGGAATCAGCGCAGAATACAAACCGTATTCGGGCGGCAAACCGGCAATCAAGGCATAGGCCATTCCTTGGGGAATCAGCATTACACCAACCGTAAGACCTGCAATCAGATCTCCTTTGGCATCAGATGCTGAGTATGAACGCAATGTGTTCATGAATGGGAATATGTGTGATAGAATACCTTGCATTGATTTGACCACTTTTCAAGTGGATAGCGTGGTTATATATAAAAGGAGGGAAGAAAGAAAACAGCTCTCCCTATTGATGAGAGAGCTGTTTTTAATGAACTATACTTCGAAAACTTCTGCTGGGTTTTCTTTGAATGCTGCAAGTGAATCCATTACGACACTTACATCATACCCTGCACGCTTCAAGAGTGAACCTGCAGCAGCAGAACGCCCACCAGCGGCACAGTGTACAACGAGAGGTTTGTCGTTAGGCACTTTGTCCAAGTGTTGCAACAAACGTGTATGTGCAATGTTTTGTGAACCGGTAAAACGACCTTCGGTTTGATGCTCCGTTAGTTTACGAACATCAAGAACGTTGTGGCCACTCTGAGCTTTTTCAGCGGCATCATTGAACGTGATAACTTCGATGCTGTCGAGTTTTCCACCTTGTGCCTGATATAATTTCAGATCTTGCAAAGTGATGTAGCCCACAACTCTGTCTAATCCGATACGGAACAAATCAAGAACGGCTTCTTTAACTCGGTTTTCATCAACTACCAAATAGATGTCTTCATCTTCAGTTACAAATGAACCGGCAACAGTGTTGAATTGCTTGTTCAATGTAGTGAGTAAGCTGCCAGGAATATGACCGCTCATGAACTCAGGCTCAAGACGAGTATCTAATACGGCTACGCCTTCTTTTTGCGCAAGTTTTGCGACTTCAGCAGCTGTTACTCTTTTAGGAGAAGGCAATCCACCCAAAATGGCTGGGCCAATTTTATTGTCACGCTTCATACGAGCGAAGTACAATGGGGGTTCAGGCTGACCTTCCAAAATGAATTTTACGAAGTTGTCTTCAGAAGAAGCTGCTTTCAAAGAATTGTTGAAACGCTTTTCGTAACCGGCGGTTGATTCAGGAACAGCACCTAATGCTTTACCACAAGCTGAACCGGCACCGTGACCAGGCCAAATTTGAACGTAGTCAGCGATTTCGTTGAATTTTTCGAGTGATTTGTACAATGTACGAGCAGATGGCTCCATAACGTGCTCCATACCTGCCGCAGATTCGAGCAAGTCAGGACGACCTACATCACCTACGAATACGAAGTCTCCGGTAGCCAAGCCAATGGGCTCATCGGCGGCAGCGCCGTCAGTAATTTTAAAGGTAAGGTGCTCAGGGGTGTGACCCGGAGTGTGCCATGCTTCGATTTTGATGTTTCCTACGCGGAAGAAATCGCCATCGGTCATAAGTTCATAATCATATTTACCTTCTTCGCTGTTAATCAGCCATTCGTATTTCCAATCAGCATCACCTTCGTCAGAAGCGTATACTTTCACACCACGCTCAGCAAACTCACGTAAGCCGGAGATGTAATCTGCGTGGATGTGTGTATCGGTTGCTGCTACAATGCGGAGATTGTTTTTTGCAGCATGATCGATGTACTGGTCAATATCACGCATAGGATCGATGATCACTGCTTCGCCGGATGCCTGGCAACCTACGAGGTATGCGTACTGTGCTAATCTTTCGTCAAAGAATTGTTTGAAATACATGAGGTACTCCTGTTTGTTTTTTGTTTATGTAATGTTTTAAAAATCTGGATCAGTGCGGCAGGCTTTTCTGAAGAACGCCGTAGAGATAAGTGCCAAGTGTGGCTGTTAAAATGGGTATCAGCATCACGGTAAAGCCGGAACCTAATAAGGCAAACATTGGGGCAGGGCAGGCGCCTAGTAATCCCCAGCCTAGTCCGAAAATTGTACCACCAAGAATGTAGCGCTTAACCTGGCTGGAATCTTTAGGCGCTATGGTAATAGGGTTGCCGTGACGGTCTTTAGCATTGAGTTTTTTAATGATTTGAATAGAAATTAATCCAACAAGAATGGCAAGGCCAATAATGCCATACATGTGAAAAGCGTCGAATCGGAACATTTCTTGGATGCGAAACCAGGATACTACTTCTGATTTCATCAATGCGAATCCAAAAAAGATTCCTGCAACTAGATAGAGTAAATAATCTGAAAATTTCATTGTTCTAGATAATATGGTTTATAAGATGATAGGAAGTAGAACGTAGGTCATCGTCAAGCCGCCG
>SKIC01000009.1 GCA_007116685.1 Balneolales bacterium | reverse complement strand
TAATGTTTTAGCACCTACTCAGTTTCAATTTGTTCTTCCAATTCTGCGTGACCAGCTCGGTGTTTCTGCTTCTTTAATTCCATTAACTCGTGCCGGTTTTGATTTAAAAGGTGCAAACCAAACTCTGGAAGACGGCACAGTATATTCCATTACGCAACGTGGCTCAGGTAACTTGAATGCTTTTGAGATTGGTTTTGGATGGCGTATTAATAGTAATATTGCAGTAGGGTTTGCGCCATCTTTTGTTTTTGGCTCTTATACAAGAACATCTGAAATCAACTTTGAATCAAATGATTATTTATCAGATTCTTTTGATACCAATACATTTCATTCTGGGTTCAGAAACAGAGCAGGTGTTCATATTAGTCTGCCTGGCTTTCACGGCTCAGCAAGTGCATTTTCTATAGGCTTGGCAGCTACTCTACCTGTAAATCTTGATGTTGACAGAGAACGTAAAACACAGGTTGGCACAAGAGAAATTGTAATCAATCCCAGTGATGAATTTGATTTAGAAGGTAGAATACCTGCAGAAGTTGCCTTCGGTGTTGCCTACGATTTGAGTGCAATTTGGGGTTTCTCAGCAGATGTACTCTACCAAAATTGGTCTGATGCTGTTACTGTTGATCAACATAGTTTGTATGACATAACTGATAGAATTAGAGTTGGTGCAGGCTTTCGTGCCAATGCATCTCGTACTTTTTCAGAACCATATGCGTTTAACAGATTCAATTATCGATTGGGCGCCTCTTATGATACCGGTTACTTGAGCGTAAATGATTCACAAATCCATACCCTCATGCTACATGGTGGTTTAGGTATCCCATCTCGCCGTTCAGGCTCCTCTGTTAATGTGAATTTTGAATTTGGCTTCAGAGGTAATGAACTTGATACAACAATTACCGAGCGAATTTATGGCGTAAGCATTACATTCTCTCTATCAGAACTAATGTTCTACCGGGCACGCTTACAATAAACGATAACGATACATACGGAAAAATGAAGAAACTTATATTGCTCTTGATCATCCTGTGCTGGGCAGGAACTCAAACAATAGTCGCGCAGGATTACGGAGATGATCCGCCACCATTAGGGTATCCTCCGATGACACTACATGCTCTATTTGTTGAGGAGCATAGAAACCAGGCTTATGATATTGCTATCGTTTATGGTCGCTGGTTAATAAGAAATCACCCAATTGAGATGGAGGGCTTACCGTCTTACAGAGGTCATGCAAATATCCGTAGAATGATTGATATTTATAATCATTTTGCTGAGCAAAGTTCTGATCCTTCCATACGTGAAGCATACTTAGATTCCTCAAAAATCCTATTCAATAAAGTTTTTGAAATCTACGAAGGCAGAGATGATTTTGATGAGTACCGATGGTTGTTCAACCGGGGGCGTTTCTTCCAAACATACGCTTCAAGCATTAGGAATGGAATGCAATTAGCTTATGATGATTATTGGGCTATGTTTTTGCTCGATCCGGAAAGAACAACTACTACTGCCAACGGATATTATATTCAAATTACACTACCCCACATGGCTCGGCGAGGGCAACGTGATGAAGCGCTCAAAATGATGGAAAAAGCTGAACCTTATGCAAATGCACAGCTGTTGCAACTTTTTGAGGAAACTAGAGATAGTCTTTTTCGAGATCCACAGGAAAGAATGGCTTGGTTTGAAGAGCGTTTGGAAGCCGACCCCGGCAATCTGGAGTTGAAATCTGAGCTTTATGATTTATACAATACGACTGGAAATTCCGATAAAGCTATTGATATGGCGCGCCGTTTGTATGAAGCAGATCCTAGCTTTGAGAACACAGTCCGAATGGCTGAAATTGCACAATCCGATGCACGCTATGCCGAAGCAAATAGATTTTTCACCGAAGCAATTGGTAAAACCGATAATACAGTAAGTAAAAAAGAAAAGCACATTCAGATTTCAAGAAATCACGTAGCTATGCGTCAGTTTCAAGAAGCAAGAACCAGTGCGAGAAGAGCCCTTCAGTTGAATTCTAATTTTGCTCCTGCTTTTATGCAAATTGCTGATATTTACGCTGAAACTGTACGCGAATGTGCAGGGCGGGAAATGTCTCGTCAGGATAAAGTTGTTTATTGGTTAGTTCTGGATTATCTTGACAGAGCACAACAAGCCGATGCATCTACTCGAAACCAGGTACAGCGTCTATATGCCACATACGAAGCTGTGACACCTACACCTGAAGAAAAATTTTACCAGGGCTGGGAAACTGGCAGAAAAATAAAAGTAGATGGTAACTTAAGAAGTTGCTACGCTTGGATTAACGAAGAAACAACAATACGTTAATTCCTATTTGTGAGTAATCAAATTGAAGGCTGCGTGGGTTGTGCTTACGTAGCCTTTTTACTTCCATTACATTTTTAACGGATGAGTAATCAGAGAAGAAATAATAACCGCCGGCGTCGAAATAAAAAAAAAGGAAACCGCGGTAATCAAAGAAAAAAACAAAATCAGAATAAGAATCTGATACCAGAATTTTTGGACAATGAGCATGTACGCCTGGGCGGTACATATAGCGGTATTGTTGAGGTAAATGAAAAAGGTTTTGGCTTCATTAGAAAATTTGATTTCGAATTCTCAAAAACCCCCAGAGATCCATTTTTAACTCAGGAGCAAGTCACTTACTTCAACATTAAGCCCGGTTTGCTTCTGGAAGGTGAATTCGATGAAGATCAAAAAGGAAATAAACGTGTTCATTCTATAACTGCTATAAATAACGATAATCCTGATAGATGGATGAAGTCTGCCCGTTTTGAACTTCAGACACCTATTATGCCTATTGAGCAAATAAAACTTGCTCACAGCCCTTCCGATACAGAATTACGTGTGATTGATTTGATTGCACCGGTTGGAAAAGGGCAACGTTCATTAATTGTCGCACCACCAAGAACAGGGAAGACTGTAATTCTAAAACAAATTGCGAAAGCAATTGATGAGCATCACCCTGATATAGAACTTGCAATTTTATTGGTTGATGAAAGGCCGGAAGAGGTTACTGATTTCATCAGAACAACCAAGGGTAAGGTATTTGCCTCGTCAAACGATCGCCCTACAGAAAGCCATGTAAGAATTTCTGAATTAGCACTGGGTTACACGAAAAGAATGGCTGAAATGGGGAAAGATGCCGTTCTACTGATTGATTCTATAACTCGTATGAGCAGAGCCTACAATGCTGCTCAAACTAATACCGGTAGAACAATGAGTGGAGGTTTAGATATCAGAGCTCTTGAAATCCCGAAAAAGATATTTGGCGCTGCTAGAAAAATCGAAAATGGAGGATCTCTTACCATTATTGCAACCTGCCTGATTGAGACTAACTCAAGAATGGACGATATGATATTTGAGGAGTTTAAGGGAACTGGTAATATGGAGGTCGTTTTAGATCGTGATATTGCTAACGACAGAGTTTTTCCTGCCATTAATATTGCAGCATCGGGCACTCGAAACGAAGATAAATTTATCGAAGATTCACTCGATGAAAGAAATATGGTTCGCCGGTATTTGCTCAAAAAGCATCCCAGAGAATCTATGGCTAGTCTACTTCAGGTACTCAAAAGAACCGAAAGCAACGATGAGTTATTAAACCAAATTGCTGCATACGGTTAAAAAGGGATAGCAATGCGCTCCTTATTGTTAATGATTATCATTTTGGTATCAACTCCTGTATTGGTTTTAGCACAGGAGTATGACTTTGGAGCTTTTGCCGGAGTGGGTGGCAATACTTACATTGGAGACCTGAACAGAGACCGTAATATGGGGCAATTTAATGCTCAGGTTGGCTTACATCGTTATGTTGATGAGCGAACATTCTTTAAGTTTTCCATAAACGTTGGTGGCATTCAAGGCGAATATTCCCCGGGTGATGATTTAGATTTAAGCGTTAACCCTGATGCAAATACGTTTTTTCGCGCCGATGTACTCTCTGTTGATTTTTCTTTCAACTGGGAAATCATAAAATGGAGCTTTGTGCACGTTTATACAGGTACTGGTCTCGGTTATCTTGATTTTTCTATTCAGGATAGAGATGGAAGAAACCTTGTGGACAGGCCTGATACTCGTTTAGAGGAAGAAGATTACACTACCAGAATTGCATATTTTCCTATAAATCTCGGTTTTACCTTATTTCCATCCCGTCAATTCAATTTGATTTGGGAGTATTCCTGGAACCTGACGAATACAGACTATCTAGATAATATTGGATATTCGGGAAATACATCCAGCGATTGGATATTCAGAAGGATGATAGTTGCCCGGTACAAATTTTAATACAGTGGTAAATCTGTATCAATTTTTCTAGCCCAGTCTAATATCCCGCCAGATAGATTCGCTACATCTTTGAAGCCGGCACTCTCAAGTATTTTACACGCTTCTAAACTACGAACACCACTCCTGCAATGGATGATAACTTCTTTATCTTTCATATCGGCAATTTCGTTAACTCTGTCAGCAAGTTGGCCTAGAGGAATTAGTTTAGCACCAATATTCACAAAATCATATTCGTGCTGTTCTCTGACATCGAGCACAAAAGGTGGTTGTACAGATTTAAGTTTTTGATCCAGAGTCTCTACATCTATTTCTTTGATATTCATATCACTGTGGGTTATATCGGTCGAGTTTAAATTGTTGCCCTAAATATAACTTACGTGCTTCTTCGTCTTCAGCCAGATAATCTGCTGTTCCTTCTTTCAGAATTCTTCCTTCAAACATCAAGTAAGCACGGTCGGTTATAGCAAGCGTTTCATGAACATTATGATCGGTAATTAAAATACCGATATTTTTCTGCTGGAGTTTTTTGATAATCTCTTGGATGTCTTCTACTGCTATGGGATCTACTCCTGCAAAAGGTTCATCCAAAAGAATAAATTTGGGATTGGTAACCATAGCTCTGGCAATTTCCGTTCTGCGTCTTTCTCCTCCAGATAAACTGTATCCCTTACTATCGACAACCTTTTGAAGTCTGAATTCTTCAATTAATTGATTAGCTCGATTTCGACGTTCTTGTTTAGGGATATTATAAAACTCTAATACGGATTCCAGATTTTCCCTAACAGTCAGATTACGATATACACTTGCTTCTTGGGCAAGATAGCCGATTCCTTTTCTTGCTCTTTGGTACATGGGGAGACGAGTTAGGCGGATATCATTTAGATAGATATTTCCTTTTTCAGGTTTAATGATACCAACCACCATATAAAATGTTGTGGTTTTTCCTGCTCCGTTAGGTCCCAAAAGCCCGACTATTTCACCTTGATTGACCTCAAGACCAACATGATCAACAACTACTCTTCTCTTGTATTTTTTAACAAGATTATTGCAGTGTAATCGTAGCTTATTATGTTCGTCTTTGTTCTCCAAGTAAATTAGACAGTTTCGAGCGCGTTAAGCATAGATTCTAGTATGGCTTTTCCATCAGTAGAACCTAAAGCAGCTTCCACAGCTCTTTCGGGATGAGGCATCATTCCAAGAACATTTCGTTTTTTGTTACAGATACCTGCAATATTTGACACAGCACCATTTGGATTTGCTTCAGGAGTGATAACTCCATTTTCATCGCAATAACGAAATACAATCTGATTTTCGGTTTCCAGCATTTTCAGAGTTTCATCATCCGCAAAATAATTACCCTCTCCATGAGCAACAGGGATTTTTAATACACTTCCGGTGTCAATTTGGGTAGTATAAGGAGTCTGATTGCTTTCGCATCTGATATACGTTTGCTTACAAACAAAAGATAGCTGTTCATTATGCAACATAGTTCCGGGAAGTAGATTGGATTCAAGAAGAATTTGGAATCCATTACAAATACCGAGTACCAGTCCACCTTGATTTGCGAAAGAAACCACTTCATTCATGATAGGTGAAAAGCGGGCAATGGCGCCGGAGCGTAAATAATCACCGTAAGAAAATCCTCCGGGAATTACCACGGCATTAATATTTTTAAGGCTGGTTTCTTTATGCCAGATAAAAGTAGCATGGCCACCTAAAACATGCTTAACGGCATGATACGCGTCATGGTCACAATTCGATCCCGGGAATACAAGTATGCCTGTTTGACCCATTATATTACTCCTTTACCAATTCGATACGGTAATTTTCCATAACCTCATTGGCTAATAATTTTTGGCAAGACTCCTGAGCTATTTCTTTAGCTTCGCTTTCAGAAGAAGCATCGATATCCATTTCTATAAATTTCCCAATGCGTACTTTCTCAACTTTGTCGTATCCCAAATTTTTAAGAGCGTGATGAGAAGCTTTTCCTTTTGGATCTAGGATGGATTCTCTGAGTGTGATATAGATATTAGCCTTAAACATAATCAGTAATAATAGAGGTGTAATGAATTTGGTAACGGTGGGAAGTTACTTGTATTTTTATTCTTATTCAGAGGCTTTTTCGATTAATTTATAAAGACTATCTGCAGCAGAATCGGTTGTATGATTCGTAACATCTAGCCATTGAACACATGGCCACCTTTTAAAAAAAGTAAGTTGCCGTTTAGCATATCTCCGGCTGTTCCTCTTTATCAATTCTTTGTATTCATTTTGAAGTAATCCCTGATCTCTGCCTTCGATAATTTCCTTGTATCCTACGGTTTGCAGTGCCTGGGCGTCCTTAGTGATACCTGTGTCCAATAATTTAGAAAGCTCATCCTCTAAGCCATTATGGAACATTTCATCGACTCTTTTATTTATTCTGTCGTATAGAATTTCACGCTCTAGATGTAGTCCGAACACGTAATCTGCAAGAGGATTTTCCCAATTATTGCGTTTGTGAAAAGAACTGAAAGGTTGTCCTGTTTCATAATAGACATCCAATGCTCTTATGATCCGTTGGGTATTCTTGCCATCCATTGTGGCAGCATAATCTGGGTCAACTTCTAGCAGCTTTT
>SKIC01000084.1 GCA_007116685.1 Balneolales bacterium | reverse complement strand
TGGGATAATTTCAGATTTTCAAAAGTGGCTTCAACAGGAAAGCAAAAAATACGATCGCAAATATCACAAACAAAATGCGCATGATCTGAATCGGGTTCGTGATTATGTGAGTGATCATCAGAAACATGAACGGCATACTGCCAATTGCGCTCTTCATTAGCCACTTTGTGGGCCAGACCGCTTTCGGTAAAAGAATTTAAAGTTCTGTAAAGTGTTACTTTATCTACCGATTCATCCGAAATTTTCTTCATGATATCAGCGTGCGATAAAGCGGATTGTGAGTCTATCATTAACTTCAAAACCTTAAGACGTATGTCGGTTGCTTTAAGATTATATTTTCTGAGTAACTCTTTTAATTCTATGTCGTTCATTGTTTTGAAGTCTTTTCGGTAAACAAATTTTGATTTGTTTTTTAGCCATACGGTGATATCGTACTTTGCTGTGTTTGCATATATATTTATTACGATATTAAGGCGCCAATTTTGTAAGTTCAAGCACTTTACAAAAACAAGACTAAAATGACATCCAGATAATTGTCGTTCCATGCGCTAAACCCGAAGTTCAAGAAATTACAGTTATACATAAATATTGATGGTTTAAATCTGTGAAAGACAAAATTAGAATAGCATCCGGTCAGGGATTTTGGGGAGATTTACCCATTGCGCCCATCCAGCAGGTGAAAAAAGGTGATATTGATTATTTAATGATGGATTATCTCGCTGAGGTTACCATGTCCATCATGCAGAAACAAAAACTAAGAAATCCAGATCACGGCTATGCTCGTGATTTTGTGCAAGTAATTAAAGAGATATTGCCTGAAATAAGCACAAAAGGTGTGAGAGTTGTTTCTAATGCCGGTGGTGTTAATCCAAAAGCTTGTAAGGATGCGATTCTCGAAGTTGCTAATGAGGCCGGTATAAAAGGTTTGAAAGTAGCTATCGTATATGGTGATAACATTCTTGATGAAATTGACAGCCTAATTGGAGATGGACACGAACTCCTGAATATGGATACAGGTGCGCCTATTACAGAAGTCAAAGACGATTTACTCAGTGCGAACGTGTATTTCGGTGCAAAAGCAATTGTAGAAGCACTAGAAGCCGGTGCCCAGGTTGTGATTACGGGCAGGGTTACCGATACCGGACTATGCCTGGCACCAATGATTCACGAATTCGGCTGGAATTTCGATGATATGGACAAAATGGCCATTGGAACTGTTGCCGGTCATATTTTGGAATGTGGCGCTCAAAGTTCCGGTGGAAATTTCACTGATTGGCAACAAGTAGAAGATTTCACAGAAATTGGTTTCCCAATCGTGGAAGCTCATCCTGATGGTACATTTTATGTAACCAAACATGAAAATAGCGGTGGATTGGTATCATCAGCCACAGTGAAAGAACAATTGCTCTATGAAATTGGCGATCCAACCGAATATATCACTCCGGATTGTATCGCAGACTTTACCACAATTCAATTAGAAGATGTTGAAGAAAACCGAGTTAAGGTTTTCGGGATTAAAGGTAAGCCGGCAACACCATTTTATAAGGTATCTGCCAGTTATCATCTTGGTTACAAAATATCGGCAACATTGGTTTACAGTTGGCCTGATGCTTACTTAAAAGCTAAAAAAGGCGGCGAAATTCTCGAAAAAAGAGCAAATAAGCTCGGTTTGCAAATGGACGAGTTTCATACTGAATTTGTCGGATTAAATGGATGCAGCGAAATACCTGTAACCGAAAAGGACGTTTCTGAAATCAATGAGGTAGTAATGAGAGTTTCGGCCTCATCAGAATCCAGAGAAGATTTGAACCGGTTTGGAATGGAAATAGCTCCATTAATACTTACAGGACCTAGTGGTGTTACCGGTTTTGCCGGTGGACGCCCAAAAGCAAGTGACGTGGTTGCATATTGGCCTGCTTTAATAAAAAAAGAGGCCTGTACCCCAAAAATGAAACTCTTTGTATCTTAAATTTTTAACCCAAGTTTAGAAAATTAAATATGACCATTGGAATTATAGGAGCCGGTATTGCCGGATTAACAGCCGGAAGAATTCTTGCCAAAGCAGGACACGAAGTAATTATATTCGAAAAGAGCAGAGGCTACGGTGGCCGAATGGCAACACGCTATTTTCATGAAGACCATAGCGTTAAAGCTGATCATGGAGCCGGATTTTTTACTGCTGATTCAGAAGAATTCAAATCTTTCATTTCTGAATTGGAGGATAAAGAATTAGTAAAAGAATGGACTCAAGATTTGGGTTATCATGATGGAAAAGAGTTACTTTCTAAGCATCCTAATCGTGAATCGCAGTCATTTTATGTGGCTCCAAATGGTATTAATTCTATTGGTAAATATCTTTCACGTTGGGTAGATGTAAAACTTGAGGAACGAGTTTCAGGTATTACTCTTATTGGCGGCAGCCCCGTAAAGAAGAAGCAATGGATGCTCAATCTCCAAAGTTTTAATACTTATGAATTGGATGCCATCATCATTGCAACTCCGGGCGTTCAGGCCTATGGTTTGGTTCAAACTGCTCAGGACGAAACGGCAGTGAGAAAACTAATCAGAGAAATTGATGAGATTACGTACAATCCATCTTATTCTGTAATGTTTGGTTATGAAGGAGCAGAAACTCCTGATTGGAAAGCATTCTCATCCAATAATGCCAAAATTTCATTCGTCGCTAATGAATCTTCAAAGAGAGATACAGGAAGTGAATTGGTATTGGTTGCGCATTCCTCTGCTGATTTTGCCAGATCAAATTCAAAAATGGATTCTGTTCAAGTAGCAGAGACCATTTCAGCTGAATTGGGTTCTATTATCGGTAATTGGGCTACACGTCCCGCATGGGCTCAGGTACACTACTGGAGATACTCATCAGCTATTAAAAATTTAAAAATGCCATTCATGGAACTAGAAGACCATCCGGCACCGTTAGCATTAATTGGTGATTACTTTGAAAAGCCTGGAGTAGAAGGAGCATTTCTCTCCGGTTACAAGCTGGCTCACCACTGGCTGAATAAATTTAAATCCAAACGGTGAAACAACTTCTAGAACTCAATTCTTACTTTAGCAAATACAAGGGCACCATATGGTTAGGTGTCCTTTTTTTATCTGTTGCCAATCTATTCCTGGTTTGGGTTCCAATCCTCATTCGTCAGTCAATGGACGAAATAGAGCGCTTATCTGCCGATGTTGATAAAGGATACGACGGTGTTTTAGATGCTTTACTTTCTGCCGAAGCAGGACAAGTTTTAGCTGTTAACTCCGGTTATTTAATTCTGGCAGCTTTTATTTATGGTGTTTTATTGTTTGCAACCAGACAAACGCTAATTGTAGCGTCTCGGAAAATTGAATACGATATCCGAAATGATATCTATGCCCATCTTCAAAAACTGCCTCAAAGATATTACAGTAGTAATAACACCGGGGATATATACACTAGAGCCACTGATGATGTAAATCGAATCAGGGAATATTTTGGTCCGGCATTTATGTATACCATAAATACCATAACTCGCGCCGGAATCATCATCACCATTATGATTTTGGTAAATCCCCAATTAACATTTTGGGCATTGCTGCCACTTCCATTTCTCTCTGCTTTGGCATATTGGATAAGTGGATTTATTAATAAGCGCTCTCATGAAATTCAAAAGCAATATGCCGTAGTATCAGGAATTGCGCAGGAGGTATTCTCATCAATTAGATTAATTAAGGCATTTAGCCGAGAATCATTCGAAAAGCAGCGATTTGATCAGGAAAGTGACATTTACAGAAAGAAAAAATTGAAGCTGGATTTTGTGGAGTCTCTTTTCCATCCCACATTAAATTTACTGATCGGATTATCTACTGTACTTGTGGTTTGGCAAGGTGGATTGATGGTTATTGCCGAACAAATTACTGTTGGAAATATTGCTGAATTCATAGTTTATGTGGCATATTTGACCTGGCCTGTTGCTTCATTGGGATATACCTTGAATCTCTTACAACGTTCTGCGGCAAGTTACAGCAGAGTGAAGCAGATGTTGCAAGAGCCTTTTCTCGTAGAACCCGAAACCTCAGAATTTGATGAGCCATTTAAAGAGTTGGTCTTTGAAAATGTGTCTTTTGTATATCCTGAATCAAGAGAACCCGCTATTACCGATGTGTCATTTTCCTTAAAAGCCGGTGAGAGATTAGCAATTGTTGGCCGAACAGGGAGTGGGAAAACCACTTTGGTGAATCTGATACCGCGATTATTTGACCCAACAAAGGGTAGAATTTTGGTAAATGATAAAGATTTAAAAGAGATAAAAATTTCTGACCTCAGGAGAAAAATAGGTTTTGTACCTCAAGAAACATTTTTATTTTCAGATAGCATCAAAAATAATATCGGTTTTGGTACTGATCATGCAACAGATGAGGAGATAGAGCAAGCAGCAGCAAAGGCCGAAGTACTAGACAACATACTATCGTTTGATAAAAAATTTGAAACTGTTTTAGGCGAGCGTGGAATAACGCTTTCCGGAGGGCAAAAACAAAGAACAACAATTGCCCGAGCACTAATTAGAAAACCAGAAATATTACTATTGGATGATTCGTTAAGCGCTGTAGATACGAAAACAGAGAATGCCATTGTCCAACACTTTAACAAAGAATTAAAACATTGCGCGTCGGTGATAATAAGTCACAGAATATCAAGTGTTCAGAATGCAGACAAAATTCTGGTAATGTCAGATGGTAAACTTATTGAACAAGGTACACACAAAGAATTACTGGCTATGAAAGGTCACTACTCAAATATGTACCAAAAACAACTTTTAGAAGAAGAATTGGCCAACATTTAACAAAAATAAAACAAGGATGTATTTATCTGTTGAAATCAGATAAACCTAATTCAACAATAAAACAGGAAAAACTATGATTGTAATGCCACTTGGTGTCGCATCTGCGACCCCCACAGCACTTCGCCACCTTTCGTCGGTCGCACTTTGGAGAGAGGGTAGCGTGTATTTATTTGATGCCGGAGAAAATTGTCAGATGAGACTTCTGCAAGCGGGTATCAAAAGATCAAAGATTGACTATATCTTCATTAGTCATCTCGATGGTGATCACATTTTTGGTCTTCCCGGTCTACTGACCACATTCCAACTGCAACGTCGAGAGAAAGAACTCGTGATTGTTGGGCCCGAAGGGATTAAAAAATTCGTGGAAACAAACCTCGAAATTGCAGGTGTTGATCTGGTTTTTGAACTCATTTTTAAAGAAGTAGCTGAAAAAGATTTTGAGCATGAGATTCTAATTGATGAAGATGACTTCTTCGTTGAAGCAAGACCTTTAAATCATCATAAGTTCTGCTTAGGGTATAGATTTCAGGAAAAGGATAAGCCGGGTAAAGTTGATGCCAGAAAAGCTGAGGAGGCTGGAATTACTGAAGATGCTCAGTACAAAGAACTAAAAGCTGGCAACGATGTTACTCTTGACGACGGTACAGTTGTAAAATCTGCAGAAATTGTAGGTGAGCCTATTGAAGGAAATAGCTTTGCTTATGTTACTGATACGCGATTTTGTGAAAATGCTATCCGCATTGCTGAAAAAGCAACAATATTGTATCACGAAGCTACTTTTGGTGAAAGTTTAAAAGAAAAAGCTGCTGAAACCGGTCACTCAACTGCTCAGGAAGCAGCAATTGTTGCCCGAACAGCAGATGTGAAAAGATTGGTAATAAGCCATTTCTCAGCCAGATATACTAACCAGTTTGTATTGCTTAAAGAAGCTAGAACTGTATTTCAGGATACGTGGCTTGCTACTGAGTTACGTGGGATTATGACAGATCCTGAGCAGGAAAAAGGTATTCTTTCTCCGAGAGTTGAATTGGTAGACATCCGTAACAAGCCACGTGGCAGAAAGCCTATGGGCGGCAGAGGATTCAAACCCCGTTCCGGTGGAAGACCTTCGTTTAAGCGTCACGGTGGTGGCGGTAGGAGATACGATAATCGTGGTGGTGGTCAACGAAGAGACTACAACCGTGACCGCTACGACAATCGCGATGACAGAAGAAGTTACTCACGTGACAGAGATTATAACCGCGGAGACAGACGTGATTATAATCGTGACCGTGACTATAACAACAGAGACAGAGATTACAATAACCGAGATCGTGATTACAATCGTGGAGACAGACGCGATTACAATCGTGATCGTGATTACAACAGAGACAATAGAGATAACAGAGACAGAGATTATAATCGTGATCGCAGTCGCGATTATAACCGTGATAGGGATTATCAAAACAGGAATCGTAGAGATAATGACCGAAGAGACCAATCCGGTCCTTCTGGTTTACCTATAACACCTCGAGCTCCGTTTGATGACTACGACAGACTCTGAGAAAAAGTCATCCGGTAAAACCGGAAAGAATAATAAAGGCGTCGATTCTAATCTGATTCGACGCCTGTATTTTTATGTAAAGCCCTATAAGTGGTTCGTATTACTTGCTATAGGACTTACGCTTGTTATTGCTTTTCTTGGTCCGTACAGACCTTATCTAACGCAAATTGCAGTAGACGATTACATGGCCACTTCAGACTCGGAGGGGCTGTTTCGTATAATTGTACTCTATTTTATAGTACTGCTGGCAGAATCATTTTTGCTTGTTTTCAACACCTACATAACCAGATGGGTAGGGCAAGGATCTCTGTTTAATCTTCGCAAAGCAGTTTTCGAAAAAATACAAACGCTTCACGTTCAATTTTTCGATAAGAATCCAATCGGGCGCTTAATTACCCGAACTACAAACGACATTGAAGCTCTGGGGGATTTACTTTCCTCAGGCGTGGTAAACATCATTGGTGACATATTCAGGATATTTTTCATCCTGTACTTCATGTTTACCATGAGTTGGGAATTATCCGTCGTTGCATTATCGATGATTCCTGTTCTTATTTATGCAACATTTTGGTTCAAATCACGG
>SKIC01000002.1 GCA_007116685.1 Balneolales bacterium | reverse complement strand
TCATGGATCATAATTGGTGCTGCCTTACTAGTGATTCCGGTCATAGGCAATTTGTTAGGCTGGGATCGTGCTACGGTAGGTTGTTTATTGCTAACTGCAGGATTGGGTAATACCTCATTTGTGGGATTTCCTGTAATTGAAGCCCTGTACGGAGATGAAGGCCTGCGATATGCACTATTAGTTGATCAGCCCGGTTCTTTCGTTGTTGTTTGTACGATTGGAATATGGATTGCCTCGAGCTACTCCTCTGGGAGCATAGCTCTGAATGCTATTGTTAAAAAAATCCTGACATTTCCTCCATTTATAGCATTTCTTTTCGCATTGTTTTTAAATCTGATGAATTTGCAGGCTGATGGAGCAGCACTTACCGTTTTAGAAAGGCTAGGTTCAACAGTCACACCTCTTGCATTAACTTCTGTAGGTATGCAGTTGAGTTTGAATTATAATGGCGTATCCCTGAAAGCTTTAGTTGCAGGCTTATCATTCAAGTTGGCTTTTGCACCCGCTTTAATTTTCACTATCTACATTTTTCTGATGGGGGCTTCGGGAACCATTATTAAAGTGAGCATAATGGAAGCCGCTATGGCACCAATGATTACGGGATCAATTTTAGCAATTACGTATGGCTTAAAACCCAAACTTGCTGCCTTGATGGTGGGCGTTGGCGTGCCTTTATCATTTATTACATTGGCAGGATGGTACGTGCTATTAGAGTACGTACTTTAAAAAACAGATAAATTTAATTATCAGGAGAATTTACGCGTGTGGAGCGGTCTTCGGGATCGTGCACATAAGTAGCTACAAAAACCAAATAATCCACAGGGAATTCTGCAATTATGTAATTGAACTCCTGCAGCATTTCCTTATTTGGGCTACCCGTCATCATGAACTGAACCATGAATCGGTCTTCCACCAAAAATCGAAGGTGAATCATGCCGCGATTTTCATCCAGACTAACCAAGGCATCCTGTCCCTGAAAAGTACGAACTATTAAAGGTCTGTCGTCCGGATGCATTTCAGAATAAAGGGTGTATTCTTCAATAAAATTCTCAACTTTTCTGGGGTGGACACTTACGTCTTCAATTTCAACCAGCATGTGTTGGTGACTTCTGGAATAATTTGCACTTATACTAATATAACTTGCATCCAAAGCTACTACATGTTGGGTGTTAATATCGCCGCGCTCCCATTCGAATAACTCAATAAAAAAAGGCGCCACACGTTCAGGAGGAATGACCATTGTTTGCGCTTTAGCTTGATTCCAAATCGAAAGCCCAAAGAGAGTACAAAAAAAAAGATATTTTACTAGATGCGAGTACATATGAAAAGATAGTACTTATGGTAAATCAGGCAAATGTATCAACAACATAATGTAAATCAGGAAATTTTGACGTGTAATATTTTAGAAGTTGTAAAAAAATCACCTCTAGCCTGAATTTTTCTCATAGTAATGTGTTTATTAGCAAAAAACACATGCTTATGATTTTCAGGGTCTTACTTTACTTATTTCTCTTTCTTCCTTTTTTAGAAACAAAGGGGCAAGTTGTCTATACCGACCATGTCGCTTCTGAATTGGTATCTGAAAACAATTCCATAGTACCCGGAGAGTCATTCTGGATCGCATTGCGCATGGAAATGGACGAAGGTTGGTACATCTACTGGAAAAACCCCGGCGATTCCGGAATGCCAGTTTTAATCGAATGGGATAAACCGTACGAACTTCAAATTAGTGATATACACTGGCAGTATCCCAAATGGATAGATGTTCAGGGCTTAACCAGTTACGGGCATTACGGCGAAGTTTTTCTATTGATGGAAGCCAAGCTAGACGAAGCGACCGAAGTAAGCGATGAACTCACGATCAACGCCGTTGCAGATTGGTTGGTTTGCGAAGATGTTTGTATTCCCGGATATGGTTCTTATTCATTGACATTACCCATTTCTGATCAAGCTGAGTTTAGCGAATGGAAATCAGATTTTGATCACACAAGAACGTTATGGCCTCACGAAGAACACGAAATTTCCGCACAAGCCTGGACAGAGGGTAATAGATATGTAATGAAATTAGATGGTCCGTCAGCCGTCTTGGAGCGTTGGGAAGAGTTGAAGTTTTTTGCTGATACCGAAGCAACTACAGAAAATGGTGGACCCCAGCAACTAATGCGGGATGGAGATGACCTCTTTTTCCTAATCGAAAAATCTTCTTACGCCACTAGTGATATTGAAACTTTATCTGGTGTTTTATACAGCCCACAAGGCTTTGACTCGGATGGCGAAGTGGTAGCCATTACCGTTTCTGTCCCAATTGATGACGAGCCCATGTTTTTTGCTGATTCCAGTGCCGGAACAAGTTTGGCAATGGCATTGGTTTTTGCTCTCATTGGCGGACTAATCCTAAATCTAATGCCTTGTGTGTTTCCGGTATTGTCGATAAAAATAATGCACTTTGTACATCTGGGAGGCGGAAATAAAGATGTGATTCGAATGCACGGGGTGTTATTTGCGCTAGGCATTTTGGTTTCTTTTTTGATTTTAGCGGCAGTACTCATCGGTTTGCGTAGCGCCGGACAAGAATTGGGCTGGGGTTTTCAGCTACAATCACCGGTATTTATCGGGATCTTGGCCTTTTTGATGTTCGGCTTGGCTCTGAATCTGTTGGGCGTATTTGAAATTGGTAACAGCATCATAAACATAGCGGGCAAGGCATCGGTTGGAGAAGGCTACAGAAGTGCTTTCCTGATGGGGGTTCTGGCTACCATATTGGCTACTCCTTGTACAGCACCATTTATGGGTGCCGCATTAGGATTTGCGCTAACACTGCCGGCAGCTCAAGCGCTACTCATATTTGGTTTTCTGGGATTCGGAATGGCGATTCCCTATGTGCTTTTATCATTCTTCCCAAAAATGATTTCATACTTACCAAAGCCGGGCGCATGGATGGAAACGCTGAAGCAGGCGATGGCTTTCCCTCTTTTTGCAACTGTTTTGTGGTTGGCCTGGGTTTTTGGAGCACAAACCGGTTTTGACGGACTTTTCGCCTTATTAACGGGATTGCTACTAGCATCTCTTGGTGCCTGGATTTTGCATCGCTGGCAGCCATATACCATATCAAACAAAGCCCGAATCATAAGTAGATCCATTGCAGGTTTATTGTTAGCTGGAGGTTTATTTGTTGCATTATCATCAGCCAATACAGATGCAACCACAGCACAATCCGGATCTGGAACAGATAATTATGGAATTGAATGGATTTCCTTTACACCGGATATAGTTGATGAACTCCGAAGTGACGGCCGCCACGTATTTATTGATTTTACGGCAGCCTGGTGTATCACATGTAAAGCCAATGAGCGAGTTGTATTCAGTTCATCCGAAGTAAGAGAACGGTTTCGGGATTTGGATGTAGCCATGGTAAAAGCAGACTGGACAAACAGGAATCCAGATATAACGCGAGCGCTCTCCGAATTTAACAGAAGTGGTGTTCCGCTCTACTTATTATATAATGCCGATGGTTCCGCTCCACAGGTTTTACCGGAATTATTAACCCCGGGAATCGTCATGAACGCACTTAGCAATCTTGAGAACCGACCTGCGGCGCATTTGAATAACGACTTTTAACTTCATTCTCAAAATCCTAATCCAAAACTAACATATACGCTATGAAAAACATGATTTCTTTCTTGATAATGTTTGGTCTAATGGCTGCAACGGCCATAGCTAACCCACCGGTAATTGGTGAGCGTGCACCTGATTTTTCTGTAGTAGATTTTGACGGCAATACCCACAGTCTGTCTGACTTTGAGGGAAAATTTGTGATTCTTGAATGGTTAAACCATGATTGCCCCTTTGTAGTAAAATTCTACAATGCTGGTAAAATGCAGGAACTTCAAAAAAAGTACACTGAAAAAGGCGTGGTTTGGTTATCTGTGATTTCTTCTGCTCCGGGTAAACAAGGTTATCTAGAGGCAAAAGCAGCAAGGGCAATCACAAAGGAAAAGGGGGCACACCCAACTACAGTTTTACTTGATCCAGACGGAACAATGGGCCGGGCTTACGATGCCAGAGTTACTCCTCACATGTACATTATAAATCCTGAGGGAATGCTTGTATATAATGGTGCAATGGATGATCGTCCAACACCACGTGCATCTGATTTGGAAGGAGCACATAACTTCGTAGTAGCTAATATGACCAGGCTTTTAAATGGTGAGCCGGTTGAAGTGGCTACAAATACTCCTTACGGATGCACAGTGAAGTACTAGAGGGAAAGGCTAAACTTTTCAATTAGTAAAAGATATTAGCGAGTTTTGCTAAAGGCGGTTTCTGAAATGTCAGAGACCGCCTTTTTTGTGAGGTCGGTTAGCAGTTCATCAATGAAGTTTATCATTTTCAAAATTTAACAAGCGTAACAGATAGGCATATTTTTCTTCTTATATAGCTGTAATTATTATAGATATGTGTTTGTCGATAAAGGTTTATGTGTTTCGACTTTTATTGTCACAACATTAAATGTTTGTACAATAGTTGTTGCAACAAATAATATTTCTTATGTTGTGTCTATGGAAGTAATAAAAGACATAAGTTTGGAAGCAGAAATTCAATCTAAGTTTAGAAACGAGCACCACAAAGTGCTCGTAAATCTTATCTATACCTACAATTACATAAGCGGATGCTTGCAAAAGATACTGCATGATAAAAATGTGACCATGCAGCAGTTCAACATACTTCGAATATTAAGAGGTGCTCATCCTGAGCCTGTTTCAAATGGTATGATACGTGAGCGAATGTTGGATAAAAATTCTGATGTCACCAGAATTATAGATCGTTTAATTAAGGATGGTTACGTAATTAGAAACGCGTGCAAAGAGGATAGAAGGCGGGTAAATATTTCGATAACAGAAAAAGGACTTGAGCAACTTACAGAAATTGATAAGGTAAGTTGCGAGATGGACAAAATAACGAATTCATTGAGCGAGGATGAGGCGAATCAACTAAATATACTTTTGGATAAAATAAGACACAGTACGTCATGCTGTGATAACGGAAATTAAACCCACTAAATATTAGTAGTTATGGAAATGCAGTTAACCCTTCAAGAAACAGAAAAGCAAACAGCATTTGAGCAGGAGATGGTCCCTCACTTAGATGCACTGTATAATTATGCTTTGAGACTCACCACCGATCCAAACGATGCTGAGGATTTGGTCCAAGAGTGTATGATAAAAGCGTACCGTTTCTTTCACAGCTACGAGAGAGGCACCAATGCGAAAGGTTGGTTGTACCGAATATTGAGAAATGCATTTATCAATAACTATCGTAAAAAATCACGAAGACCGGCAGAGGTTGATTACAACGAAATTGCTCCATTTTACGAGAATGTAAGGAGTGAGCAAAGCGATACTACCGATATGCAAGATAAAATGTATCGCGACATGCTATCTGATGAAGTAAGCAATGCTTTAAATCGTTTGCCGGAAGATTTCAGAACAGTGGTTATGCTTTGTGATATGGAAGGCTTTACCTATGAGGAAATCGCAAATATGCTGGATGTACCTATAGGAACAATCAGATCTAGATTACACCGAGGTAGAAATTTATTGCGTGAGCAAATGAAAGAGTATGCGCAACGTCACGGTTATTTTATGGATTAAGTTGAATGAAAGATTATATAGAAGGACTTCATCACATTACATTCATAGCCGGTGATCCACAGGCCAATCTTGATTTTTATACAGGAATACTGGGACAGCGTTTTATAAAAAAAACGGTCAATTTTGACGATCCGGGAACGTATCATTTTTATTTTGCGGACTACAATGGATCGCCTGGTACTGTGATGACTTCCTTCCCCTGGCCTAATGCTACTCGCGGAAAATCAGGTGCGGGCCAATGCACAAAAACGCTTTATGTTGCTAATGAAAACTCATTAGGCTATTGGAAAGAGCGATTGGCGAAATTTCATATTCCTTTTAGAGAAAAAAAAGTATTCAGTAAAAATGTACTTGAATTCAGTGACCCAGACGGAATAGAAATCGAGATACATGGATTAGAAGATTATCCCAAAGTAGCGCCATGGAAAAATAGTCCAGTTCCAACAGAGCATGAATTGCTGGGATTTTTTGGTGTTACGCTATTACTCAATAATAAAGCAGAAACAGCAAATTTATTGACTTCTGTGATGGGTTATGAACTCAAGGCTTCAGAAGGAAATCGCCATAGATATATAGCTAAAAATAGTGGCCTGGCATCCGTAGTTGATATTATTGAAGATCCTTTAGCGCCTGCAGGTGATCAGGCGGTAGGTACTGTACACCATATTGCATTCAGAGTTCCTAATGATGAAGCTCATAAATTCTGGAGAGAACGCTTTATCAATGCAGGGATGACTCCAACACCTTTTATAGACAGAGACTATTTTCATTCGATTTACTTTCGCACGCCAGGTGGAGTTCTTTTTGAAATAGCTACTGAAAACCCTGGCTTTGATAAAGATGAGCCGTTGGAAAGGCTTGGCGAAGAATTGCGCATCCCCAAGCAGCACGAAATTATCGCAGATAAAATAGCCAAAGTAGTACAGCCAATTACTATTCCAAATCCTATTGAGTTTAGCTGAAAACTGTTCTCTAAGAAATAAGACTTCGAACTGTTAGCAGGTTCAGGCTATGTAAGCGCTTAATATGTGCAAAACTGTGAAAACAAGAGTAATTCGCTCTTATTTTGATATAAATCTAAGATAAAATAAGAGTTTGCTAAGTTATTGAACAGTCTTTTCATACAGTTTTTATTGACTTTAGTTAATATTTTTGATTTATTTGTGAAAGCGCTTACATAAGTATCGCAGCTAGGTAAGCAAACACAAAAGCTAAACGCTCTTATAATTACGGATGAATTGGGAATGATGATGAAAATACTAAAAGCCCTCCCCGCTCTGATTGTGTTGATATTCTTGCTTGATTTGAATGCAGATGCTCAGCAAACAACGCATACCAACGCCATTCAGGCTCTTGCGTTTAACCCTATAACTAATACTGTTGCCAGTGGTAGTCATAACGAAATTAATATTTGGAATCTTGATAATCACAGATTAGCAAGAGCATTGCCGGATAGAACCCCCTATGTCTTAGACTTGGCATTTCACCCTGACGGTAACTCTTATGCCATTGCATCACACAGAACGATAAGATTGTGGGATAACTCAGGCAGACAAATTAGAAATCTTGTTGGGCACAGAGGTTTGGTTCAAGTGGTTAGATTCTCTCCAGACGGTTCAATGCTAGCCAGTGCAAGTGCTGACAGAACTATTATATTTTGGAATACTGAAACCGGTGAAATTATCAGGCAGATAGATGCCCATTCTGCAAATATCAATGCCATTGAATTCAGCAATGATGGTACATATTTGGCAAGTGGCTCATCGGATAGAAGTTTGAGAATTTGGGATACTAGTTCAGGTAATGAAGTAAGAAATTTTACAGGTCATGATGGCTGTGTAAACGATATTATCTGGAGTAAAGATGATCAAACAATTTTTACAGCATCCGATGATGGGAGAATCTTTGCCTGGAATAGTTCGAATGGGAATATCATAAATAGATCTAATTCTGTAGGTGCCCAACAAAAGTCTTTAACCATCACCCCAGATCAAAATTATCTTATTAGCGGTACACAAGATGGTCAAATTAAGATATGGACTACAAATTCACTTCAGGAACTTAGAACAATTACTGCCCATCAAGGTGAAATTTCGAATATAATTGCAGTTGGTAACAATAAAGTAGTTACATCTTCGCATGATAGAATGGTATCGGCCTGGGATTATGAGACCGGGCAATCTCTAGAGCCATTTGCTGAGCAAGAAAATGATGTAAGATTTGTGGATGTAACTTCGAATGGAAGATTCATAGCAAGTGGTAATAGTGATGGGTCAATCATTATTTATGATGCTCTAACACGTGAAGAAGTCAGAACGTTAACCGGTCATAATGATATAATTCGTGTCACTATTTTTAATCCTGAGAATACACAATTAGCAAGTGCTGATGAGAGTGGTAGAATTTTTATATGGGATGTTGCAAGTGGCAATAGGATCCACAATCTAAATGGACATTCTGAAACTGTTACTACCTTAGCATATAGCCCGGATGGGACCGTTCTTGCTTCAGGAAGTACAGATAACACCGTAAGACTATGGAATACCCGAAGCGGACAAAGTATAAGCGTTAACAGAGCGCATCAACATAATATAAATGCAGTGGCATTTTCTCCTGATGGTACGATGATAGCAACTGTGAGTGCTGATATGAATGCAACATTATGGAATGCCGCAGACATGACCAGAATCACAACGCTGAATCATGATAACTACGTTAACGATGGCCATTTTAGTCCCGATGGTAGATATTTTGTAGTTGGCTCATTCCAAGATTTATACGTTTGGAACGTTCAAACACAAAGGCAAGAGTACACCTTGACAGGACACCGGGAGTGGATAAATACTGTTCGTTTCAGTCCTGATGGAAATTATTTAGCAAGTGGTGGTTCAGATTTCAAGATTGTTGTATGGGATATGAACCAAAGAACAATCAAGCACACATTTACTGAGCACACCAGTTATGTAAATAGCATTTCTTTTTTCCCCGACAGTAACTCATTGGCAAGTGGCAGCCATGACCAAACATTAAGAATATGGGACATTGGCCAGGGTTTGGGACTTCATACGCTCGTTGTGAATTAAACACAATAAAAAGAGCACTATCCGTAACAAGGCGTAGTGGGTGCAACCACTGCGCCTTTTATTTTATCCAGAAGTAGCTGCTTGATCTCTTTGCCAATAGAAAATGGTTATCAATAGCATGAATATTTGAACTTCAATTGGGATAGTGACGGGGACATCTAATATGGCATCTCTGCTCCAGACGGATTTAGGTTTAATTGCTCCAATTTTTCTGCCAGAATAAAAAATGTCTGTATTTTTATTCCACCAATTACTCCTCTTGATTAAAAACTCCTGACTTGATACAGTTACTAAAGTGTCGTATTTCCAAACACTAAGTTTCTTGCCATTAGCAAGGGGAACTCCATTCAGAGTCATTGAGAAATTAGACTTGAAAGCAGATTCTTTGGTAATCGAATATTCTCTGTCTTGATATCTGAATGATGCTTTTTCTTTAAGAGAAGAAATAGAAATGTCAGCGATGTGCTCATCATCTCTAAAAAGTTGAACCGACTTGGAGAAAATGCCCTTTACTTTGGCTATAACCATAATTCAAGAGATATATTTTTGGATTTGTCCTGTTACCTCACCGAAAACTAGGTAAGCATCTTTGTTTTTACAGTAAGCTTTAAGGCTTACTTCGTCACCGTCTTCAAGCCAAATACGTTCCATATTTTCAAATGTTAGGGGTGTTTTTCCTGCTTCATTTTTTTCAAGTAAACAGCCGTATTCATTTTCTCTCCATCCACTTATGGTACCAGACGCTAGTAAATCTCCAGCGTTGATTGGACAGCCGTTTATAGTATGATGTGCTAACATCTGTGAGGGGCTCCAATAAAGCTCTTCGAATTTTGAATGACTAATAGTATACCCATTTACTAAAACTTCAAAAGTGATGTCAAAATGGGATTCATTTTGAAGCTTTAGATAGTCTAGTGTGTGTGTATGCTGATTTGGGTTTTTGCATCGAAAAGGGTATAAAGCCTGAATAGGTGTTATCCAATGAGAAATAGTAGTGGCAAAGCTTTTTCCCAGAAAAGGCCCAAGCGGTACATATTCCCATCGTTGTATGTCGCGTGCGCTCCAATCATTTACCAATGAAAACCCGAAAATGTGATTTTCTGCATCTGAAATATTAATAATTGAACCCCTGGAGTTTGCCTTTCCAGTAAAGAAGCCAATTTCTAATTCGAAATCGAGTTGTTGGGTGAAATCTAAAACTGGATTTCCATCTATAAGGATTTGACCTTTGGGCCGGTAAATAGGGTCGCCACTCTCAATGATAGAACTACTTCTACCGTGGTAGGCGATGGGCATTTTATCCCAGTTAGGATGAAGCGCATTTTCTTCACCTCGAAATAATCGGCCAACTTTCGTGGCGTGAGCTTTGGAGGCATAAAAATCAGTGTAATCACCAACTTTCACCGGTAATTGTAATCGAAAACTTGAAAGTGGGTAAAAAGAATCTCGCAAAACCTGAGGTATTTCTTTTTTTTGAAGATCAGAGCTTAATCTGTCTCTTACAGAATCCCAAACACTGATACCAGCTTCCATAAAAGTATTTAGGTATTCTGTAGAAAAAAGAGGCTCTGTGAGTAAATTCTGAAAATAACCTCTTATCTCAAGTTCAGTTAAACTCAGGCAATAATCAGAAATGCGAACAAGTATGTGATTGCTATTCTCGGAGAGTTTATTACCTGAGCCATAGGGTAAATGATTAATCCCGAATCCGGAATCTTCCGCTTGAGCGATTATCGCTTTTACATCCATGAAAACTGTTGTTTGAAATCAAGCCAGAAAATGTGATGAGAAACCAAAAATCACATAAAATGGAACGTATACATGAGATTTTTCTTTATATAATATATAAGGATAATAAAAACAATTTATGTCATGGATATTACTGAATTAACATTTGTCTATTTAATTTTAATCGGAATCGTGGTTGGAGCTACTTATTCTCTTTTAGCAAAAGAAAAAGCTATGCCAATAGGTAAGTCTTTTTTCTACTCTATCACAGGAGCCCTCCTGGGTGGCGTATTGTCTGCCGTTATTGGATTAGGCGCATATTTTGCTATTGGGGTAGTTTTCTCATTAGTGGTACTTTTTCTTGGGCATCTGATGGCTAAGCGAGTTGAGGCAGAACGCAAAAGAGAAAAAGAACTTAAGTCAGGATGATATATAGATAGATTATAGATGATTTACAGAAAGCTGACCTTTATTGTAGTATTGTGGGCTTTTTTAATTTCTTGTAGTGGACCAGGTCATATTGCAAAGCATGATGTAGAGCAAATAGAGCAAGTTTCATTAGATGATAGTTTGGTATTCGAGAGATTCTCCAAAGCCCTTCAAATTCCCACTATATCCTACTCGAATACGGCTAGGATTGATTCCACGCAGTTTCATTCCTTTATAGCATTCACCAAAGAGTATTTTCCAGAGGTACATGATGCATTGGATTTTACACTAGTGAATGATTTTGGGATGTTGTTCAGGTGGAAGAGTAATCAAGCTGATGAAAGAAAGCCCGTGCTTTTCATTGGCCATTATGATGTAGTTCCTGTTGACTCATCAAATATCGGTATGTGGACACATCCACCATTCTCCGGCCATGATGATGGTGAGTTTATATGGGGCAGAGGGGCAATGGACGATAAGGGTGGTTTGATGTCTATGTTGGAGGGAATAGATTATTTGTTGAAAAACAATTTTAATCCTCAAAGAGATTTGTGGTTTGCTTTTGGTCAGGATGAAGAAGTTGGCGGAATAAATGGCGCCGCAAAAATGGGAGAATATCTTAAAGAACAAGGGATTGAATTTGAGTTTGTTCTTGATGAAGGTATGCCCATCGTTATGGAATTGCACGAAGAGCTTCCAACGCCGGTAGCTTTTATTGGAGTAACAGAGCGTGGGAATATGTATTTGGAGTTATCGGTTGATTTTGAGGGAGGTCACTCCTCACTTGCAGCTAACGAAACGGCTATTTCCATATTAGCAAATGCAATAACCAAGCTTTCTGAAAACCCGGTACCCGGCAGATTAGAGGGATTGAGCCTGGTAACATTGGAAGCGCTGGCGGTCGATTCAGCTCCCTTAATTCAGAGAGTAGCACTTTCCAATTTATGGCTGTTTCGTGGTATGGTAGAACGCAGAATGCGAGATATGCCGGGCGCAGATGCCTTGCTGGGTACAACAGCAGCACCAACCATGTTTTTCGGTGGTGTAAATCCTAATGTATTACCATCCAGAGCTACAGCGGTAATTAATTACAGAATTCATCCTAGAGAAAATATCGATGATATTCTGGAATATGTTAGAAAAACCATTGATGATCCTCGCATCGAAATGGATTTATATCCAGGAGCCAGAAATCCTGCCCCAATATCTTCTACCGAGTCAAATGCATATCGCACTATCGAGCATACAATTTTAGAAGTTTTCCCGGATGTACTTACGGCACCATCTATTTTTCTGGCCGGTACAGATTCCAGGCACTACAGAGATATATCTGACAACATTTACAGGTTTCGCCCAATCAGAGCCTACGCAGATGATGCTTCACGGGTTCATGGTGTGGATGAGCGAATAAATAAAAACAATTTGTTAGAGATGGTTCGTTTTCAGATACAATTGATTCAAAATGTTTCATCAACCACAGACTTTTCTGAAGTCCTGAATTAGCGATTAGATTCGGATTATTATAAGATTCAGTTGGATGTGAAGGGTATTTTTCATACCGTTTATGAAAGCGCTTTTTAGAACAACTAGTGGAGAAATTAATGGAGTATCAATTTTTTAAAGAAGTAAATAAAAGCTTTGATAAAGCAGCCTCTTACACAAAGCATGACAAGGGGATTTTAGAGCAAATTAAAACATGTAATAGCGTTTATCACTTTACATTTCCCCTCAAGAAAGATGACGGCAGTATAGAAACAATTCATGCTTGGCGAGCGGAGCATAGCCATCACAAATACCCTACAAAAGGCGGTATCAGATATAGCATGCTCGTAAATGAAGACGAGGTTACGGCTCTTGCTGCTCTGATGTCTTATAAGTGTGCCGTGGTAGATGTTCCCTTTGGCGGAGCAAAAGGGGGCGCGAAAATTGATATCAATAATTATTCTGTGGATGAAATTGAGCGCATTACTCGCCGATATACCTTTGAATTGATTAAGAAAAATTTTATCGGTCCCGGCGAAGACGTGCCTGCGCCAGACTATGGAACAGGTGCCCGGGAAATGGCATGGATTATGGATACGTATCAAGCAATGAATCCTAACTTAAATGCCGAGGCTTGTGTTACCGGTAAACCGATACATCAGGGTGGTATCAGAGGTCGTACCGAAGCAACAGGAAGAGGGGTCTATTTTGGTCTGAAGGAAGCCGTTGCTAACCTTGAAGACATGAAGAAACTAGGACTTTCAACGGGGCTGGAGGGCAAAACCGTAATCATCCAGGGCTTAGGTAATGTTGGGTATTATGCAGCAAAAAATCTCTATGATGATGGCGCAAAAATAGTTGGTATTTCCGAGTATAATGGAGGAATCTATTCTGCGAAAGGTTTCGACTTTGATGAAGTTTATGCCTATTGGCAAGAGCATAAAAGTTTAAAAGGCCTAGAAGCCGACCAATATTTCGAGCAACCAAATCTGGTTTTAGAACAAGAGTGCGAAATTTTGGTTCCGGCTGCTCTGGAAAAGCAATTATCAGAAAGCAATGCGCCCAGAATAAAAGCAAAAATTATTGGCGAAGCTGCCAATGGCCCAACTACGGTGGCTGCGCATAATATTATGAAAGACAGAGGAGCTTTAATTATCCCTGATAATTATCTGAATGCAGGCGGTGTTACGGTTTCCTATTTCGAATGGTTAAAAAATTTATCCCACGTAAGGTTTGGCAGGATGGACCGCAAATATGAAGAAAGCAGCATCATGAGATTACTTAATGCCGTTGAGACCTTGTCGGGAAAATCCTTTGATACCGATATTATCTCAAAAGTTGCTATCGGTCCGGATGAAAAAGACATAGTTGATTCTGGTCTGGCAGATACCATGATTCAATCATACAATGAAATAAATGAAATCCGGAAATATCACGACACAGATTTAAGAACAGCTGCCATGATAAGCGCTATTGATAAAATTGCTAAATCGTATGAACAGTTAGGTATTTTCCCATAGGTGATTAAAATTTAGTTGAATAGTTCGAGGGTAAAACAGGCTTGTAATTGTCTTTTGATTCGTCTTATTATTCAGTGTTGAAGTACGTATTCAGAGCAACTGTTTGATACGTACTTCAATCTATTTATTCACCCATATAAATATATGTTAGCACTAAACCTTGCGGTTTTTGTTTTACCGGTTGTCTTGATAATGTTGGCTTTTGTTCTCGCTTATATGAATAAAAGTCATACTGATAACGGATGAATAAAAGTTCATTCATCCAATGACAACATAGCTTCTTCAAATTTTCTGATACCACAATTTCAGCCTGGGTTTTTACACCGCATTAACTAGATATTGAGTTCGTATCGGGTGAAATAATTATTAATCGGCTCAATTTAATTAGTATTGTGAGCCGATTAGCCTTTCTATTCGGCTCAACTGATATCGGACCTTTGGTTTTACAGCTCACCATCATTATGTTAGCGGCATAATTACACAGAACTTAGCACAAATGGATGATATTCAGATTACCGAAATTGCTGTTGATGGCTATGCTATAGCCGCTTTTGTGATTTATTTGTCTTCCATTATCGGAATTGGGATTTATGCTTCCCGATATTCATCACGCGGAATAGCCGAGTTTTTTGTGGGTGGCAGAAGCATGAATCGCTTGATTGTGGCATTATCAGCGGTAGTTTCCGGTAGAAGTGCGTGGCTGTTGCTGGGTGTTACAGGCATGGCTTATGTGATGGGTGCATCTGCGGTTTGGGCTGTGGTTGGGTATATCGTAGTTGAACTTTTCCTATTTCTTTATTTCGCCCGCCGAATACGCAATTTTAGTGGTGCTTATGATTGCGTTACTGTTCCCGATTTCTTTGCGGCTCGTTTTCGGGATGAATCCGGAGTACTCAGAATTTTGATGTCTGTAATTATTCTGATTTTTATGATTGGCTACGTTTCTGCACAGTTTGTGGCTGGCGGTAAAGCCTTTGCCTCGGGATTTGATGTTACTAATCAAACCGGGATTATTTTTACTGCAATTATTGTACTTGTTTATACCATTCTTGGTGGATTTCTGGCGGTTAGCCTCACAGATATGGTGCAGGCTATCTTTATGCTATTGGCTTTGGTATTACTTCCTGTAATCATAATAATACAATCGGGAGGTTGGGAATTTATCGCTATGCAACTTTCGCAGATTGACCCAACTTTGATTGACCCCGTTGCTTTGTCGGCTGGAGTTTTAGTGGGCTTTTTGGGAATTGGACTTGGCGCTCCCGGAAATCCACACATTATTGCACGATATATGTCGATCGATGATTCGCGCCAATTGCGATGGGTAGCTGTAACCGGAACTATTTGGAATGTACTTATGGCTTGGGGTGCATTGATAATTGGGTTGGCCGGACGTGTGATTATCCCGGAAGTGGACCTGTTACCGGCTGGAGATACGGAAAATTTATATCCCGTACTGGCTCGTATGTTTCTACCATCTATCATTTTTGGTGCTATCGTAGCTTCTATTTTTGCAGCAATAATGTCAACTGCTGATTCCCAATTATTGGTTGCGGCATCAGCGGTAGTTCGGGATGTGTATGAAAAAATTATCTGCAAAGGAAAAGACGTGCCACAAGAAACATTGGTGCTCTACAGTAGAATCGTAGTAGCCTTGTTGGTAGTTGTTTCTCTGTTATTTGGTTTGATTGCAGAAAATCTAGTGTTCTGGCTTGTTTTATTTGCCTGGGCGGGATTAGGCGCAGCTTTGGGTCCCACAACTATTTTGGCGCTATACTGGAAGAAAACAACGAAAGAAGGAGTTATTGCAGGTATGCTTACGGGGGCCTTAGTCACAATAGTTTGGTATCTGGTACCCCAGCTTAATGCCCTGATTTATGAATTAATCCCCGGATTTATAGCCGGAGGGGTTATGACTGTGGCGATAAGTTTATTTACCAAAACTCCCGAAGATTACGAAAAGCTTTTTGAGGCGATGAAACAGGATAGTAATTCCTAAAGTCCTACCAGTACGAAAGGTGCCCAATAAACAGGATGTGAAAACCTTCTATGGTTCAAAAGTCTTTTTCTTGTTTCCTGCAAAATTTCCTCTCTTGATTTCTCGGGATGGGCTCTGAGCATGGTGTAGAAGTTTTCCATAAAAAATGCGGTGCTTTGATCATAAACCGGCCACAAACTGACCAGAACCGAACTTGCGCCTGCTGATAAAAATGCGCGTTGTAATCCTAAAACACCTTCGCCTCTGACTTGCTGACCCATTCCTGAATCACAGGCACTTAGCACTACTAATTCGGCGGTAATATCCAATTGATAAATATCAGCCAGTGTAAGCATGCCCATATTAACTGAGATGTTCTCATCTTCGGAAGCCGGACTTAATACTAATCCGGATAATTCAGGAATTTGATTATTTACAACACCGTGCGTTGCAAAGTGTAAGAATCGATAATCGGCTAAATTTTTTGCTTTTAAGTTTGCGATATTTGCATCGTCGCCCAGCATTAACTGTGCAGTGGGAAATGCCCTTTTGATGGTTTCTGCTTCCAGGCGTGTTGATGGTAAAACGGTGAATGCCTCACCTGATAAATCTGCTAATAAAGGACTATCATAATCAGGGTCAGCCACAATTAACATATCTTGGGGGTATCTGTGTAATGGCCTGTTAATAAAAGTAAGTGAAGTTGCAGAAGGAAGGTATCTGATGGAATGCGTTTCTGTTAAATACCTTTCGTTTTTCCTAAGTACTTCAAAAGGCAAAAAAGCCAAATCAGCATCAGAAATTATAATCAAATTGGATTTCTCTGCGATAAGCTCTTCCGCAGGTTTGAGTAACAGGCTGAATAACTCATCTGCCTGAGAGTGGATATTATCTACAATTACGTGCGCCGAAATATTTTCTCTGATTTGCAGTACCTTCTCGGAAATCTTCTCAACCATAGAGCGTTCTTCTTCATCGGATAACTTCCAGGCTTGAGCAGAGTCATTCGTGATTCCGAAAAGTAAAATATCATCGTTGGTAAATGAATAGGAAAGTAGCAGGGATTCCGGATCGAGAATGCGTTGCAAATCAGCAAGGGCGATAGGCTCCGGATATTGGAAGCGAGATAATTGTGGGTTATTCATAAACACATTGTTTACGAATAATTCTAATTCATCCTCTTTTCTTCGTATTAGGTTATTAATTCGGCTTACTTCCGAGCTTTCTGTGGCATGTTGTTTATCAGCTTTGAGGAATAAAATCTCACGTTCTAAGTGATTTCTTTCTTCAAGCTTTTGAGCGGGCCAAAGAGCATCAAGATTTGCTTGTCCGGCTGCTAATTGATCAATGAATGTACGAGCCTTGGTTAACTCTGCAATCTGAAAAGCCTGGTTTAAATCATCGTGTTCTTCAAAATAGAAAAGTGCGATGTCGTTCAGTACAGAAATGTGGTGGCTGTAAAAATTACTTCTGTTCTCCGCATTGAAGCCCATCATTCTTCTCTCTGATTCAATAACAGTAATCAATCTTTCTGAGAAATCAGTAGCAAGATCAGGTCTTGTTTCTCTGTAGAATGAAATAAGAATGTTTAAATCATTAATTGATTCTACATTAGGATTCAATTCCAGGCCTTTTTTGATATCAGATTCGGCAGCCAGAAAATCATTTCTAAAATTATTGATTTCCGCCCGTCTTAGATAAGTACTTGCAAGACTTTCATTGCTGCCGAAATTTTTCCGGATAGCGATTACTTCATCCAGATAACTCAATGCTTCGTCATAGTTTTGCTCATAAGCCAAAAGAGAATGATAGTTATAAAGGCTTTGTGCGTAACGAATAGGAGATCGGAATTCTCGTCTGATATCTATAGCCTTTTGAATATATTTTTTTGCCTTTTCCAGGTCTCCAAGATTCCAATAGGTTAGTCCCAGACTGTTATAACTGTATGAGATTTGAGTTTGATTGCCATACAAAAGTCGTAATTCAAGGCTATCTGAAAAGTAGGAGTAGGCGGCTTCATAATTATTCATGAACCGGTTAAGATTGCCAAGATTATTATAAATGGTGGATTGGAGCAGAAACAAATCATTACTTGAGGCGATTTCGAGCGCTTCAAGATATCTGATTCTGGCTGCACGGAAGTTTCCTAAACGCCTGTGAGTAAGTGCGATACCATTTAACTCAGTAGCAATCTTTTCGATGTCGTCCATTTGCCGGGCTGCTTGCAAAGCCACATATCTGTGCGTAAGGGCTTGTTGATAATTTCCCAGATTAGAATAAGAAAATGAAAGTCTGGTGTGAATCAGATGAAAATAATTCCAGCTTTCATCTGTATCTAGATAAGGTGTTGTAAGCTCCAGGTATCCGATAGATTTATAATAATTTCCAAAATGCTGCTCAATATTGGCCAAATTGATATAGTTTGCGATGATTAGGTTGATATCTCCACTCAGTTTAGAGAAACCTAAAGCCTGAATGAGCATTGGCTTAACATCATCCAATTCATCAATCATTATTAATTCCCCGGTTTTTTCCTGAATGATGCGAGACGCGAGTCCATATTCTCCGGACTTGGTAGCGAATTCAAGACTTTTCTCTCGTAACCTATGGGCAATTTCTGTCTCATTTCTATTTCTTTCAAACAGAAACCAGTCATAGTAGAGCCGGGAAAGGTCAGCTTTATTTGCGCTTAACTGGAGGTCCTTTTCTAGCTGCTGATACAGTTCTAGAACGTCATCCAGAGCATTGTTTTCTGCTAGCTCTCTTGCTTGCTGCAAAACATCTTTGGTTTCATCAGATTGTGCCCATACTGATGAAGCAGAAAAAATGAGCAATAATATAAGGTAGATTGAAAATCTCATAAATAACTGACCATGGGTATAGCTCCGTAAATCAACCAAAAAACCAATACAATAGCAATGAAAATAGTAGGGATGTTTACTTAGCTTGAAATCATCTTTATAGACAAAAAATGATATCTTTACTCGTGTTTTCGGTAGAACGTTAATTTAAATCATCTCCACTTGGCCGGTATCTATATTCACATCCCATTTTGTAAGCAAGCGTGTTCGTACTGCGATTTTTACTTTCTAACCTCGCAACAACATATTCCGGAGTTTGTGGATGCGATTCTATCTGAAATTGAAAACCGAGAGTTGCCCGATTATGCCCAAAAAGTAGAGACCCTCTATTTTGGTGGAGGTACTCCATCCTTGCTTTCACCGGCTCAACTCTTCATGATTATTGATGCTCTTGAAACCCGCTTCGATATAAGCAATTTGTCAGAATTCACGGTAGAGGTTAATCCGGATGATGTCACTCCCGGTTATATTCAAGCACTAATGGATGTTGGTGTAACTCGAGTCAGTATGGGGATTCAAAGTTTTCAACCTGAGTTGCTGGAATTTATGCATCGGGCACATACCAAAGAGGAAGCACACAGAAGTTTAGAAGTAATCGCCAATTCGAATTTGCCTTCTTTTACTGTTGATCTAATTTATGGTAATCCAGGACAAACGGAGCAACAGCTTGAAGATGATTTGGAGCAAATCCTATCCTATAATCCACCTCATGTTTCTGCGTATAGTTTAACTTTAGAACCCAAAACACGCCTTGGGAAACAATTTGAATTAGGCCGACTCACACCGGCGGATGACGAGATGGTGGCCAGACACATGCAGATTGTAGAAAGTCGCCTGGCAGAGAGGGGCTTAATCCGATATGAAATCAGTAATTATGCGAAGCCCGGTTACGAAGCTATTCACAATGCAAACTACTGGCAGCACAAAACCTATTTGGGATTTGGCCCTTCAGCACATTCTTTCGAATGGGATGGAGAAAGCCCTGTAGCTAAGAGGTCTGCCAATATTCGAAACTTCAAAATGTATAGCACCGGAAAATTCGAAGACCCCGATGCAAAAGAAGTATTAACAGAGCAAGAACTTGCTGAAGAATATATTTTGCTAACCTTACGAACCAGAAAAGGAACTCATCTAAAAAAACTAGAAGAGGTTTATTCCTATCGTTTTAATGACAAGCAACTCACGCTTATAGATTATTTGAGAAAAGAGGCTTATATAAGCCAAGACCCAGAACTGTTATCTCTTACCTCAAAAGGCATGACCATAGCAGACGAATTGACCACTAAAATTATAGCAGCCGGTTGATGGAAAGCATTAAGAAGGGTTAATTTGTTATTATAGGAAATGTTCGAAAGGTAGGATTTTTGTAAAGTTAATTTTAGATTGAAGTGCAATTCAAATTGCCAATGTTATCATATTGTAAAATTCATGATTTTTACTGCACGGAATGCAAATAACATCTTATTTTAAACATTCTGATTACGATGTGACTTTTCTCTATCAGGACAGACAGCATCCACAAAAATCTTTTCTATACATGCAAATTTTGGAGTTCATACGAACAATCACTGGGCATATCTTCGGGCTCCATAATAAATTTATTCCATGAGTTATACGTTTTTTGATTTCCTTCAATTAATTGGATCGCTTGGTGTATTCATCTTCGGGATGAAAATTTTTAGCGATGGATTACAAAAAATTGCAGGAGGCAAACTCCGGTCCATTCTTAAAGGAATGACGCGAAACCGATTCACGGGTGTTGTGACAGGATTCGGAACTACGGCGATAACACAATCTTCTACTACAACTACAGTAATGGTTGTAAGTTTTGTGAATGCCGGTTTGTTGACCTTTATCGAGTCAACGGGCGTTATCATGGGTGCAAATATCGGAACTACCATTACGGCATGGATGGTTTCTGTCTTTGGCTTTAAGTTTCAAATTACCCCAATAGCAATTGCCACAATTGGTATTTTCTTTCCATTTCTGTTTGCCGGTAATATTAAATTGAGAAACATAGCCGAAGCTATGATTGGCTTTGGTATCCTTTTCATTGGTCTGGAATTTATTAAAGATAGTGTTCCGGATATTGATGAAAATCCTGAGATTTTCGCATTTCTGCGAAGCTATACTGATTTAGGCTATTTGTCAATCCTGCTGTTTGTTGGGGTTGGTACAATTTTAACTCTGCTAACGCAATCTTCATCTGCTGCCACAGCGATTACTTTGGTAATGCTTTTCCAAGGCTGGATTGATTTCCCTATCGCCGCCGCCATGATTCTGGGTGAAAATATTGGTACTACCGTTACTGCGAATATTGCCGCATTAATTGGAAATGTACACGCCAAACGCGCTGCTCGGTTTCACTTTTTCTTTAATGTGATTGGTGTGCTTTGGATGCTCTTATTGATCTATCCATTTTTGAATTTGATGGATTATATCATCTCATCTGCAATCCCGGGTTCTCCATCTATCATGTCTGGTGCAGAGGAGGCACGAGCAAATGCCACGCTCGGCTTGTCACTATTCCATACCACGTTCAATATCTTGAATGTAGTTCTATTGTTTGGATTTGTGCCTCTGATTATAAAGTTGGTTGAAAAAATACAGCCAATGAAGACAGAAGGAGATGATCAATTCCAAATTCAGTATATCAACTCCGGATTGATGTCTTCAGCTGATTTGTCTTTGAATCAGGCACAGAGAGAATTGGAAATGTTTGGTAAGGTTGTAGAAAAAATGCACTACAGCTTCAAAGCACTACTGCTTAAAAAGCAAAGCAAACAGCGTAAATTCATTGAGAAAATCAAAAAGCGTGAAGAGCTTGCAGATAATCTGGAATTACAGATTGGCGAATATCTAACTCAGATTTCTGAAAACAGTAATCCTTCCAAATCGGCAGTTAGGCGGATTAGAAACTTCCACAATATCATTAACGATTTGGAAAGAATTGGGGATCTGTATTATCAAATGGCCAAAACCGTTGAGCGGTCTATTGATAATGATGAAGAGTTGGAGGAAGACGTTGTCAAAGATGTAGATGTGATGTTGGAAGTAATCCACAATGCCATGCTTAATATGAGAAATAATCTTTCCCGAGAGAGTAAAGATGTTGATGTAATGGCAGCATTGGAATTAGAAAAACAAGTAAACGCTACACGAGACCGTTTGAGAAATCTGCACTATGCTCGCCTCGAGAAAAACAGTTATAGTGTTAAAGAAGGGATTATTTTCCTGGATTTACTGAACAGACTTGAAAAAATCGGTGATCACATTATGAACGTGAACGAAGCCTGTGCCGGTAAAAGATTGAAGGTAATCTCCATGGAACCTGAAATTACTCCTGTAGACGATAAGTAGGTCTTGTAAGGTTATTGATTTTGCTGTATCTACAAGGGCATGAACCTTGAATACTACCGCAGAATATCGATAGCTCCTTTCCCGGCTCTCAGGCTGGCTCTCTTTCTTGCTTTGGGTATAGCACTAAGCAAGTTATGGGATGTATCCTTACTTGCCACCGGGGCTTTTCTTGCTATCACCATTCTAGGTTGGTTTCTGTTATTCAGGTTATCCAGAAAGAGATTTTCAGAGTCTCTGATAACTTTTGAGCAGTTCGCATATATTGCTACAATTATTGCTTTTGGAGCTTTTTTATTCGGTTGGCAAAGTGAGAAAAAAGCATCAGATAAACCGGAATATATTCTAACCCAATCGAGAGAGCCACTTACCGTTTGGGGTGCCATAACTTCTTACAGAATAACCGATACCGGAGGAGTAAGCTTCCACATGGCAGTAGATTCGGTCATTACCCCAGCCGGGAATGTGATGAACGAGCGATTTTCCACCTCTGGATTTGTGAGTAATGAGCGAATTACACTTCCGTTTATTTATGGGGATTATATCTCGCTAAGTGGCCAATTTGATAAACTGGAATCTCCCAGAAATCCTGCAGAATTTGATTTCACTTCAGTGATGGCCGCCCGTGGTATTTTTGTGCGAATATGGGTTGATGAAATCATTTCAGTACAACCGGAAACCAATCTCTTAAGATGGAATTATTGGCGAAGTGAGGCAAGGTCGGTACTTAGAGATTTATTTTCAACAGAAAATGAACCTCTTGCCCGGGCTATAAT
>SKIC01000085.1 GCA_007116685.1 Balneolales bacterium | reverse complement strand
TCCCATTCCTGGGCTTGGCTAACTGTTGTGAATCCAATCATTGTAAATAGAAACAATGTAGAAGCGACAAATTTACAAGCCACAGGATACCGGCTTAAAAACGTGTAGGTTGATTTATTTGAAAAAAACATAGCTGTACAGATTTAATGGAAAAATTCGACTCTTCTTAGGAAGAGACCTGGATACTTAGTTGTATCCAGGATTTTGTACTAAAGTATTATCGGAGAGGTTGATTTCAGTTTGTGGAATTGGTAACAAACCTAATCTCTCTGTTCTAAAGTTGATTGAAATATCGCCACCTTGAGATTGAGCGTTGATTTTTTCAGCAGCTACATCCAGACCCATTCTGAGTAAATCCCAGTAACGATGTCCTTCACCGGCGAATTCTAATCTTCTTTCTTCCATTATGGCGTCCTTCGAAACAGGCACGGAAGTAAAGTTATCTCCATAAGCTCTTCTGCGCACATCATCGAAATATTGCTGGGCATTAGCTGAACCCAGTTCAGCAGCCATCAATTTAACATCAGACATTCGGAAAAGCGGGCGGTTATAAGGCCAGTTGAATACGGTGTTAACCGAAGGCGCATCCGGGAATCTAGGATAAAACTTTTTGAAAGCATATCCTTGCCACTGGAACATCTCGCCGGCGTTATGATTCACATTTTCTGCAACTGGATCAAGAATGCTGTAAAAATATCTGGAGTCATTATCACGATCAAAAGCATTAGCAAGATCTGTGGTTACCGGCTGGAAAGACCATCCACTAGAGTATTGAGGATTGAATCCTACTCCACGAAGACCAGTCATCGTAGAAGCCCAATTTCCGATAGATCCGTTCAAGAATCCCCAATCGCCAAAAGTATTGGTGATATGCTGAATTGAGAAGATAGCTTCATTATTGTTGTTCCCGGCTGTTCCCCATTGAGCAGAAAAATCATCAAGCATAGCATGACCACTATTGTTGATTACATCTTCTAAATGGCCAAGAACTACACTTTGGCTTACGCTAAGGTCGCCCAAACCGAAAACCGGTC
Source organism: Balneolales bacterium (assembly GCA_007116685.1). Classification (GTDB taxonomy): domain Bacteria; phylum Bacteroidota; class Rhodothermia; order Balneolales; family Natronogracilivirgulaceae; genus SKIC01. Next base: position 5,960 of record SKIC01000085.1, on the reverse strand, counting down.
TTGCATAATCCTGATAGTATAGGTAAACACGGCCAAGCAAAGATTTTGCTGCCCAAGTTGAAGCTCTACCGACCTGACTAGCAGGGATATTTTCGCGTAACATTGGGATGATTTCAATAAGCTCATCCACAATAAAAGCATACACATCACCGGGGTCGGCTTGTTGTACTCTGATATCTGTAGCTACTAACGGTCGTTCGAATAATGGTACATTTCCAAACAGACGTACTAAATCGAAATAGTGTAAAGCTCTTAGAAAACGTGCTTCACCTTCGAAGTAATCACGAGTTGCGTCATTTTGGAATTCTATGTTATCAATATTTCCAATAAGCAAATTTGCTCTATAAATACCGGTAAAGCGATCTGACCATAGGCCAAGAACTTTACCGTTGGTAACAGAGATGTTATGCGCATTAAATTCGATTAAGCCAGGCTGATCACCGGAACCGGATCCACCAGCATTAGCATCATCAGACAACATATTTGAGATTACATCAAAAGGATGGAATCCATCATTTGATCTTCCGTGTGAGAAAGTCAATGTTTCATAGACAGCGAACAAAGCTTGTTCGGCATCTTGCTGAGTTTGGAAAAAGTTATCCTGTACTCTTTCTACCGGAGGTTCATGGCTTAGAAAGCTATCCATACAACCGGTGAACAAAACTGGGAGTGCAAAGAGCGCACTTATAAATATTAGTCTTTTCATGGTTATTTACGATTAAAAGTCGAGATTTAGACCTAACAAGAAAGTTCTTGCCTGTGGATATATGTTTCTGTCGATACCAACATTCAATGCTCCGTTTGAACCAATTTCTGGATCATGACCGGAGTATCCTGTGAAGGTGAGCAAGTTTTGCGCAGTTGCATAAACTCTCATTCTTCTGATACCTAATACATCAGAGGTGCTGCTTGGTAAGGTGTAACCAAAAGTCAGGTTACGTAATCTTACATAACTGCCATCTTCTATGAAAAAGTCAGAAGGACGACTATAATTTCCGTTAGGATCATCTATAGTCACTCTAGGATGGGATGTTGATGGACTTTCTTCTGTCCAGCGTCCTAATACATCTCTTTTCCAGTTAGGCATATTCAAGTCATGTCTTCGGGTACCACCTGTAAAGATGTCGTTACCAAAAGAACCAAACCAGAACATATTCATATCCCAGCTTTTGTATCTGAGATTAAAGTTGAAACCAGCAGTAAAATCAGGATATGGATTACCAATTTTCACGCGGTCTGCATCCGTAATTTGTCCATCGCCATTCGTATCAACGAAAATTAAATCGCCGGGACGAGCATTAGGCTGGATGAGTGTTCCATCAGGACCAACATGGGCATCAACTTCTTCCTGAGTTTGGAAGATACCTGCTGTTCTGAATCCCCAGAAGTAAGCAATGGGTAATCCAACTTCAGCCATAGCAACGTTGTTCATGGAAGTAGAAACACTGGCTCCGAAAAGTCTTCCCTCTTCGTTGTTGATAGCTGTTACTTCGTTTTGATTATATGTACCTGTTAAGGTCATATCTAAGTTCCATGGGCCTGTAACCAATCGGTAACCGGACTCTAATTCAAAACCTGTGTTTCTGATAGAGCCACCATTAATTACCGGGGCAGCATTACCAATAAATTGTGGAATTGGCGCTGAAAGCAACAAGCCTTTGGTGTCTTTGATGTAGTAATCAAGATTTACAAAGTATTGATAATCGTTGAATGCGGTTTCAAGACCAATACTAATTTGCTCGGAGGTTTCCCACTGCAGACCTGTGTTTGCAATTTGTGCAGGATATGCGCCGGTAACTTGCTGGCGGTCTTGCCCAAATCCATAACCGATATGGGTTGTAATAAGTGGTGTAAAGCTGAACTGGCCGATATTATCACTACCATTTTGGCCCCAACCTCCACGAAGTTTCAATAAGCTTAACCAATCAGATTCCGGCATAAAATCTTCCTGACTGATAATCCAGCCTAAAGAGAAAGCAGGGAACGTAGCCCAACGATTATCGGGTCCGAACTTAGAAGAACCATCAATTCTGAATACCCCTTCAAAGAGATACTTACCGTCGTAGCTATAGTTGATTCTTGTAAAGTAAGAAGCTAGAGATTCAATTCCTTGCCCACCGTAGTTGGTCTGACTATCAGGATCCGTACCTGTAGAAAGCCAAGCATGGCGGAAAGATGGCATACTTAAATCAGCTCTGGTTCCACCAAGAAATTCGTTGGTACGCTCTAACATTTCAAAGCCTAACAAACCACTAAATTGATGAGGACCAATTTCATTCATATAATTCATTACGTGACTTGTTTGCCAGGTGGTAAATCGAACTTGCTCCTGAAATGCTATGGTAGTTTCGTTTATTGCATTACCACCAAGATTATACTCAGGTATGAAAGAACGGTTGTTACCGTAAGCAAAATCAATATCAAAAGAAGATCTTATGCTTAATCTGTCAGTAAAATTTAACTGACCATAAATACCACCAACAATTTTATCCTCAGTGTATTGCCCATTAATAGTTTCAATAGCGGCAACAGGGTTTACAACTTCCTGTGAAGCGTAAGGTGATTGTGCAAAAGTACCATCTTCATTTCTTACAGGAGTTACAGGGTCAATATTCATGGCACGAGCCATAACACCGCCGAACTCTTCATTAGGATCAATACCTCTGGTGGTCTTGCGAGTGTAGTTAAACCTACTACCGTAGTTTAATCTTCTTACTGTGTGATCAGAATTAACACGAGCGGTAAATCTTTCGAAATTTGATTTGCCCTGGGCTACGATACCATCCTGATAACGATATGACAATGAAGTAACATAACGCGAACTCTCGGAGCCACCTGATAAAATCAAACTATGATTGGTAACCGGAGCATTAAAGAAGAAAACTTCTTCCTGCCAGTTAGTACCGTCGCCTACCTGAGCACTCATTTCGTCAATATTTGGGAAAGGCAAAGTTCTGCCATCATTCCCAAAACTTTCATTCATGATCATCATGTATTCAGGTGCATTAAGCATATCCACTTGTCTCCAAGGGTTCTGAATACCGGTATATCCATTGTATGAAACGGTAATGTCGCCAGGACGACCACTTTTGGTCGTTACCATAACTACACCATTTGCACCTCTGGCACCATAAATGGCAGTTGCGGAAGCATCTTTAAGAACTTCGATGGAAGAAATATCGCTTGGATTTAAAAAGTCGATATTGGCTACGGGCATACCATCTACCACATAAAGCGGTTCGGCATCACCTGTTGTACCAATACCTCTAATTCGAACAGTTGCGCCGGATCCGGGCTGACCGGAGTTTTGCATAACCATTACACCGGCTGTTCGTCCTTGCAATGCTTGCTCAACGCGCAATGATGCAGTTTGTTCAATTTCATTAGCTTCAATTCTGGAAATCGCACCAGTCACGAGGCTTCGCTGTTGTATACCGTAAGCAACAACAACCAGCTCACCACCGGAGATAATATCACTAACAAGAGTAATATCGAATTGCGTGTTTCCATCAAGGGGTACTTTTAGTTCTTGATATCCCACATAGCGAAATACTAAAGTTCCGTCCAAATTGGGAACATTTAAAGTAAATTCGCCATCAAGATTTGTAGCAGTTCCTATTGTAGTACCTTCAAGGAATACATTAACACCTATTAATGCCTCCCCTGTTTGTCGATCAGTTACCGTTCCTGAAATTGTTTGCGCCAATAGCACGATTGGAAACAAAAGCAATCCGAACGTTGTCAGAGTGAAAATTTTTAGCTTTTCCATACCATAATGGATTTGATGTTCGAATGAGAGTTTACGTTAGTAGCGAATTCAGAGTCTAGAAGCCTTATAGTTGCGATACTGGTGACTTACGTAGATTAGATGAGTCAGCAAGATTTCTCGAATACCCAAACAATCTCAAAAATAACCCAAACGGCATCTTAACTCTGCCATCACCGAGGTAATATAAATCAATTATTTGCAAACTCCATATTTTTTTGCACCATTTGTGAAATTTTTTTTCACAAATTAAATCCAAAGCCAAATTCCGTGAAAATCATCCGCTTTTAAGTATCTGAGAACGCATATTAATAACATGATTAATGCATACCCTTACTTAAAACCAATATGCACATTAGAATTTTTGGTAGCGTTTTTTTCAGACATTACATAAGGAACAATAAATTCGCATATCCATATCTTATTTATAGATATATGCGTATCAGAGACATATTTTGCATTAAAAAAATCTAAAACCAAAGCCCGATGCCCCAGAAGCAATTATGAGCTCCAAAACGCTACTTTTTTCCTTTTTTTAATCGCTTTTCACACCCAATTCAAAGCAATAATGAAAATTTTATTGCATATAAATAAAAAATATTGCAATTTGTTTGCACAGGATAACAACGTAAAAATGCACATCGCAAAAAGCGCAACAAAAAGCATTATCGCATGTTTTCCTTTACTACAAATCACGCATACAAATTATATAGTTATGAAAACAATCTTTACAACCCTACAAAAAGCCCTTGCATCTGCACTCTTTTTGACATTACTGATGTCAGGTGCTGTAAATGCTCAGGGAATTCTACCTCCTGATGATCCAGATGATCTTCAAGATTTGCCGGTAATCTTCAACGTTGATACTGATGCCATCAACTGGGGAACTGATGATGAGCCTGCTTTTACCATGCTACCTTTCGAAGGTGCTGGTCTTGTTAGAATAGAGAATCCTGACAAATCTGGTATTAACACTACTGACTTTGTTATTGAGTATAAAAAAGGTGGTGCCGGTGAAGGCGGACAACCATGGGCTGGTTTCTTCTACAATACAGCAGATACATTATCTATTACCGAAAATTCTGTATTCCGTTTAAAAGTATGGTCTCCAAGAGCAGGAATCAATGCCTTATTGAAATTCGAAATGAGAACTAATCCAGATGTAAACACTGGTGATGTAATTGTAAATATTCCTGAAGCTAATAAATGGGTACAGTTAGAGTGGGATTTATCTGATTTTGCTCCTACTCTTGGCGCCGCTCCGTTAGATAGAGTAGTTATCATCATGGATCTTCCTGATGGTGAAGCTGGAGACGCTAGCGAAAACTTTACATGGTATCTTGACGATTTCGAATTCCACGAAGAATTTGATACAAGCGCAGAAGATGAGTATAGCACATTACCTACAGCTATCTCTCTAGACCAAAACTATCCTAACCCATTCAACCCTACTACTAATATCAACTTTGCTGTTCCGCAAAGCCAGCATGTAACTCTTGAAGTTTTTGACATGCTCGGACAAAGAGTTGACATTTTGGTTGATGGCACCATGACTGCTGGTCAGCATTCTGTAACTTTCGATGCACAAAACCTACCTAGTGGTATGTACATCTATCGTTTAAGAACAGCTACTGAAGTTATTTCCCGCAAACTTACCCTTATCAAGTAAGATTGCATGCTAAATGCTGAAAGGCTGCCTGCCACTGAGGCAAGCAGCCTTTTTTTTTGAAATAGTACGGCGCACACAGAATTATCCACCTCATGAAAATCACCCTAAAAGATATTGCCTTAGACACCGGTCTTTCCATTTCTACCGTATCCAGAGCTCTTGCCAACAATGGAAAAATCAGTCAGAAGAATATCAAAAAGGTATATGAAAGCGCCCATCGTTTAAACTATCCTCTTAATTACAATGCCGCACCGGTAGAATTAAGAGATCATATCTACATTGCTCTGGTTACGAATTTTCATCCCGGCGAATTCTACGCATCGTTTTTTGATGGCTTTGCACAATCTGTTGTTGACACCAATATCCACTTTGGACTTTTCAACGTTTGTGAGAATCAAAATTGCTGCTTTGAATTCATAGAATCTATTAAGAAAAAACATTTTGATGGTGCCGTGATATTTCTACCCGGATTAAACAAAGCTGATTATCATAACATACTAAACCGTGTAGGAGATTTTCCCATGA
>SKIC01000241.1 GCA_007116685.1 Balneolales bacterium | reverse complement strand
TTTCGTATTCCTGAGTAGGCAGGATAGTAAACGTGCTGGTAGTTCCGGCATCAAATCGATACCATAGATTCCAACCAGGCTGATAATTTCGGAAACGTGTAAACTGTTCCCTACCGGCTTGCTGCGCGCCGGATGTCAGTGTATCTAAAATTGCAGGGGCAATCATATTGTCAAAGGCTCTAAAAAAATCATCAAAATATGCTGTAATTTCGAGGTCTTCTGACAAATCAATGTAAACCGATGAAAATCGAACAGAATCTTGAACAGCCGCTAAAGAATCTATACGAATAGTACTCCGTATTCTTAAAACATCATTTCTCTGTTGAAATGGACCAACGCTAAAGTTTACGGTTTCCGCAGACCCAATACGTTGCTCTGAATCCCTATCGTAGCGGTAAATATCGTATTTCCATTCTATTCCCAATTCCGTTGGAATTTCAATATTCAGTCCTCGCTTATCGTCATTACCACAAGCGAACAGCCCAAAAACCAATAAGAGGGAACTAATAACAAAGAGGATTTTTTTCATAACCTGTAATATCGCCATATTTTAGATTATTAACAGGGCATAGTATTTGATCTCTGCTGATAAATATCAAAAAAACGAGAATCTCCCTAACTTAGTTTATTGAACTCTATCTCTGACAATCGAAACTCACTTACTAAACCAATTCCTATGCATTCTGAAACGTTGCTTGTTCACGGTTCTTATCACCCAGAAAAACCAGGAGATGGTATAGTAGCGCCACAAATTGATGCTACTGCTTTTCGGCACGGAGATCAGGGCTTATCTCCCGAAAACTTCTCCTACACCCGCCATGACAATCCAAATCGAAAACAGTTAGAAGAAACGCTGGCCGGTTTAGAAAAAGGAACTAATGCTGCCTGCTTTTCTTCTGGGATGTCAGCTACAGATGCCGTTTTGCGTTCTTTGCCAAGTGGGAGTCACGTAATTTATCCAACCGATGTGTACCACGGAACACGTGCATTATTACAACATTATGCATCCAGAGGTGAATTATCTATAAGCGAAGCTGACATGCGAAAAACTCAGGAAATCGCATCTCTGATAAACCCCAACACGAAATTGGTTTGGCTTGAAACGCCTTCCAATCCCCTGCTTCAAATAACGGATATCGCATTGGTAAAATCTGTATTACCGGCAGACATTTTACTTTGTACTGACAATACCTGGCTGAGTCCCTTGCTGCAAAAACCAATTTTATTGGGTAGTGATATTGTAGTTCATTCAGCCACTAAATACCTAGGCGGACACAGCGATTTACTTGGCGGCGTTGTTGTTTGTAAGAATTCAAATTCGATTTTTGATAATATCCGGACTCATCAGCAATTGTCGGGTGCAGTTTTGTCATCCCGAGATTGCCACCTTTTGAGCAGGAGTTTAAAAACTCTGGCTGTAAGAATGCGTACGCACGAAGAAAATGCCAGACAAGTAGCCCATTTTTTAAATGAACACAGCGAAGTAACAAAAGTATATTATCCCGGCCTGGAAGATCATCCAGGGCATGAGGTTGCGAAAAAGCAAAGTTCCGGCTTTGGGGCTATGATTTCATTTGAAGTGAATGGCGATGCAGCCAAAACTTTGAAAGTGGTACAGTCTTCCGAAATAATCATTCCGGCTACTAGCCTTGGTGGAGTTGAATCAACCTGGGAACACAGAAAATCTTCGGAAGGCGATGCTTCTAAAACTCCGGATAATCTTATCAGACTATCAGTTGGAATTGAGCATATTGACGATTTATTGGAGGATCTCGAAAAAGCACTTGCCGGCTGAAACGAGTATTGATGTGGAATTTTACCAAACATTACAGCAATACCTCATTTTTTTACCCAAAAAAGCGTTTCCAGAGAAATTAAAATCGCACTTAAGAGGTCTTTAACGTATATTTCTAAGATATCGTAATGCAAATATTATTATTACACACATAAGGGATTATCACACATGGCACGTATTGAAGTAGTTATGCCCAAAATGGGAGAATCTATCATGGAAGGGACCATTATTGAATGGTCTAAAAGTATTGGAGACTCCATTGAGCAAGACGAAACGCTTCTTGAAATTGCAACGGATAAAGTAGATTCCGAAGTGCCCGCACCGGAATCAGGAGTACTTGTTGAGATTCTCGCAGAAGCCGGCGATACTATTGAAGTCGGAGAACCTATAGCAATTATTGAAACTGATGCATCGGCTGCTGCAGATAGCGGTAGCGCAAAAGAATCCTCTGCAAAAGAAGAACCTGCAGTAGAAGAAAAAGAAGAAGAAACGCAACCTGAGCCTGAGCCAGAAGTAGCAGAAGAAAAGCCGGAAGCCAAGCCAGAGCCTAAGGGAGATACACCTCCTCAGCGCAAAGGTAGCGACGGCAGATTTTTCTCACCTTTAGTAAGATCAATCGCTACGGAGGAAGGCATTTCTCAGGAGGAACTCGAATCTATCGATGGTTCAGGTTCTGATGGCAGAGTCACCAAGAAAGATGTAATGGCTTATCTCGATAAGCGCACGTCCGGTTCTGCTCCTGCTACCAAAGAAGCACCAGCCGCCAAGCCTACTGAGTTGCGTAAACCCGGAACATCTGCACCACAAGGCGATTCTATCAAAGCCGGCGAAATTAAAGTTAACTGGCCATCTGAAAATGTTGAAGTGATTAAGATGGATAGAATGAGAAAGATGATTGCAGAACACATGGTTCGCTCAAAGCAAACGTCTGCTCATGTAACCACTTTCGCTGAAGCCGATGTGAGTAAACTTGTGCAATACCGTGAGAAAAATAAAGACAGATTCTTTAAAGAAAATGGCTTTAAACTCACTTTTACTCCATTTTTCATCGAGGCTACCATTCAGGCAATTCGTGAATTCCCGTTAATCAACAGCTCTGTTGATGGCGATGAAATTCATCTGAAAAGAGAAATCAACTATGGAATTGCGGTTGCACTGGGCAATAGTGGCGAAGGCGGTTTGATTGTTCCTGTGATTAAAAATGCGGGTGAAATGAATATCCATGGGCTGGCTCGCCAAACTAATGATCTCGCAGCAAAAGCTAGAAACAAAAAACTTGCTCCCGATGATCTTGTTGGTGGAACATTCACACTTACAAATTATGGCTCCGTAGGTAATTTGATGGGTACGCCAATCATCAATCAACCTCAGGTCGCAATTTTTGGAACAGGCGTAATTCAAAAGCGTCCTGTTGTTATGGAAGTGGACGGCACTGACACCATTGCTATTCGCCACATGGTTTACTTAAGCATGAGCTATGACCACCGAATCATCGATGGTGCTTTGGGCGGTGCATACATGCAAAGAGTTAAGCAACTACTTGAAGAATTTGATCCTGAACGTTCTATCTGATAACTGATCAATAATTCTTCTACACATATTAAATCCCCACTACTGAGCGATTTTCGCCTTCCGGAGTGGGGATTTTTTCTTTTTCCGGAGAGGTAACCAAATGATTGTAACCAATACGATTGCCGAAATCAGAGAAACTGTTTTTAATCTAAAAAAAGACGGTAAGACAGTTGGCTTCGTGCCTACTATGGGTGCCTTACATAGCGGACATTTGTCATTGATGAGGACAATGAAAAATCATGCAGATGCTGTGGTAACCTCAGTATTTGTCAATCCTACTCAATTTGGTCCATCTGAAGATTTCGACGCTTACCCCAGACAGATTGAATCTGACCTTGAAAAATGTAGAAACGAAGGTGTTGCAGCTGTTTTTCTACCTTCGAAAGAGGAAATGTATGCAGAAAAACAACTCATTTCTTTCCAACTGCTCGGATTAGGAGATCATCTCTGCGGCGCTTCCCGACCAGGCCATTTTCACGGTGTGATTCAGGTTGTGAACAAGCTATTCAATATAGTTCAACCAAATTTTGCCATTTTTGGACAGAAAGACATACAACAGTTCTATGTACTAAAGAGAATGGCAACGGAATTTAATCATGGCATAGAAATTTTGATGGGTGATACCATGAGAGAATCAGACGGATTGGCAATGAGTAGCAGAAATGCCTATCTGAATGAAGAAGAGAGAAAAATTGCTCCAAAGCTGTATGAGAATCTTCAGGATTTAGCCAATAAAATCCGAAACGGAACCGATGATTTTGCGGCACTTTCTGCTAGTAACCGGGATGATTTACGACTGGCAGGTTTCACTATTGATTATCTGACATTGGTAGAAGATGAATTTCTACAACCTAAGAACCGACACGAAAAAGGGGAAAAAGCCATTCTCGCTGTGGCCGCCTATCTAGGCAAAACACGACTAATCGATAATATAATTATCGAATAAATATTTACTCAGGCTTTGATTCTTGAGATTACAGCGTGCAATACTTTTGAAGCTGCTTCCGGAATATTTGTGCCAGGACCAAAGACCGCAGTAACACCTTCTTTTTCAAGATAAGCAAAGTCATCCGGTGGTATTACTCCTCCTGCTATTACGATAATATCATCAGCGTCATTTTTCTTTAGTTCTGATATTAATTTAGGAATCAAGGTTTTGTGCCCGGCTGCCAAAGAGGATACTCCTATCACGTGTACGTCGTTATCAACCGCCTGTCTTGCCGCCTCTTCCGGTGTTGAAAACAGTGGGCCTACATCCACATCAAAACCCATATCGGCAAAGGCACTGGCTACAACTCTGGCTCCTCGGTCGTGGCCATCTTGTCCCATTTTGACTATCAAAATTCGTGGCCGACGACCAAATGATTTTGCGAAATCAGCTACTTCGTTTTTTATACCTTCATACATATCATTTCCCCTGTAAACACTATCGTACACCCCCGAAACTGATTTAGAAGAAGCCTGATGTCTTCCCCATTTTTTTTCCAGCGCATCAGAAATTTCACCTACGGTTGCGCGTGCTCTTGCAGCATTCACTGCGAGCTCCAATAGATTCTTTGTGGAATCATCAGCGGCAGCCTCAAGCTTGTCTAAAGCATTGTCTACGGCAGATTGATTTCTATTTTTCTTCAAATTTTCGAGTTTGGCAACCTGAGATTTCAACACCTTGGTATTATCAATATCCAAGACTTCAATAGGATCTTCTTTTTCAAGGCGATACTTGTTTACACCCACAATAACCTGATCACCTTTATCAATAGCCGCTTGCTTTTTTGCCGCTGCTTCCTCGATTCTCATTTTCGGCATACCATCTGAAATTGCTTTGGCCATACCGCCCAAAACCAGCACTTCTTCAATGATTTCTTCGGCCTTTTCGATTAACTCATTCGTCAAACTTTCAACAGCATAACTTCCGGCAAAGGGATCTACAGTGTGAGTGATGTCTGTTTCTTCTTGGAGGATAATCTGTGTATTTCTGGCAATTCGCGCCGCGGTTTCTGTGGGAAGAGAAAGCGCCTCGTCGTAAGAATTGGTATGCAAAGATTGAGTTCCGCCTAAAACAGCCGCCATTGCTTCAACTGTGGTTCTAACAACGTTATTCAACGGATCTTGAGCTGTAAGACTCCAACCCGAAGTCTGGCAATGTGTCCTGAGCATAAGCGACTTTTCACTCTGTGGATTAAAATGCTTTTTTACCAATTTTGCCCAAAGTGTTCTGGCAGCTCTCAACTTTGAAACTTCCATCAGAAAGTTCATTCCTATGGCAAAGAAGAAAGATAATCTCGGAGCAAAATCATCCACATTTAATCCGCTTTCTGTGGCAACTTTAATGTATTCCAGGCCATCTGCTAAAGTAAACGCCAGTTCCTGTGCAGGGGTAGCTCCCGCCTCGTGCATGTGATACCCGGAAATAGAAATAGAATTAAATTTGGGCATTTTACTGCTTGTGTAAGCAATGATATCAGAAACAATTCTCATAGATTGCGCAGGCGGATAGATATAAGTATTTCTTACCATAAACTCTTTCAAAATGTCATTTTGAATAGTTCCACTCAGCGCTTCCGGAGGTACGCCTTGTTCTTCGGCTGCTACAATATAATTCGCCAAAACAGGTAATACGGCGCCATTCATAGTCATAGAAACTGACATTTTATCAAGCGGAATACCACCAAAGAGGATTTTCATATCCTCTACCGAGTCTATGGCAACGCCGGCTTTACCTACATCCCCTTCCACTCTGGGATGATCTGAATCGTACCCGCGGTGAGTAGCTAAATCGAAAGCAACACTCAAGCCCTTCTGCCCTGCTGCAAGCGCTTTTCTATAAAATCGATTCGACTCTTCAGCCGTCGAAAATCCGGCATATTGGCGAATGGTCCATGGTCTCTGTGCATACATGGTAGGATACGGCCCCCGTGTGTATGGAAATGTGCCGGGCAAAGACTCTGTATATTCCTTCGATTCTAAGTCTTGTGATGTATAGACAGGTTTTACTGTGATTTGATCAGCACTTACTCTGGCTAGGTGATTCAATTCTTTACCTTTCAGGAAAGATGAAATATCATTCAACCATTTTTGATAGGTATCCGGCGAAATATATTTTGCAGACACGGGAATTTATTTTTTGTTAGAGACATATTTTGCTGAGAAAGGTACAAAATTAGCCTCAGTATTTCTCTAATCAAGTAAATGGATAAGAAAAATTGATATCAGATTTTTCGGGAAAACAAACCCAGGAACTTATAGGCACCTGTCCCATTCATTAAACGGGTGAGGCTATCCATTTTATCGGTTACTTCGCTAGCGCGATTATCCAATTCTTTTGCAGACGAGGCTATCTCTTCTGAACCTGAGGCAACTCTTTGTGTCACATCTTCCATGTGGTTTACAGCACCCAAAATTTGATTAAGACCTGTTAATTGTTGGGAAGAAGCATCGGTAATCTGATTATTGGCCTCATCTATTGCAGCGAAATTTTCACTTATTTCAGTAAAGGCATGTCTTACTTTTTCTGAAATCTCCGAAGTGTGTTGCATTTGCAATTGTGAGGTTTCCAAGATTTCGGATGTTTCCTTCGCGGCATCAGCAGAACGTAATGCCAGGCGCCGTACCTCTTCTGCAACTACTGAAAAACCCAGTCCCGCACTTCCGGCACGGGCAGCTTCAACAGCGGCATTCAGAGCAAGTAAATTAGTTTGAAAGGCAATCTCGTCGATAGTTTTGATAATATCTTTACTTTGGAGTGAAGCATCTATAGCCTGCCCCAGAGCATTAGTCATTGATGAGATATGCTTTTCTCCTTCAGAAATCTTTTGTTTTGTCTCATTTGAGCGCTTTCTTGTGTCTTTAGTCTTTTCATTATTGCTGGCAGTCAATCCATTCAATTCCTGAAGGCTGGCGCTCATCTCTTCAAAAGATGCAGCCTGTTGGCTGGCACTATCAGCCAGTAATTGACTACTATGCGACAACTGTTTTGCAGCCTCTCTTGATTCTATTTGATTGATATTGACCTGATTGCCTACATCTGTAATCATTCGAACCAAAGACTTTGATAAAATCATCAATGATGAAATAATTATAAAAATGGAGAGGACAAATAAGATTGCGAGCGCTGTAGGATTTTCTAAACCAAAGTAGCGAATCAAATATCCCGAGAAGATCAAATAGGCAAATAATGGAGCAAGGTAAGCATATATCCTTGACAGGAGACTATCACGAAAATACCAAACTATAAAAAGTGAGATTATTAATATCCCTAAAAAGAGTGCTAAAAAAAGAATAATGAACCTAATCATGCTACATAATTTGCCCTAATATGAACTTCTAATTTATTCATATTGACAAAAAACACAAGTTGAAAGACTTTTGCATATAACTGCAAAATATTTCAAAAACCTAGTCTTTCTCACTTTGCTTGAATGCTATTTCATCTTCGTCATCTGTCTTACCGTAGAAATTATCCATTTCGTTTCTAAGTTTTTGAACGGTCAAGCCGGATGTAAGTATTCCGTTTCTGGCCACGGAAATTCGCCCGGTTTCCTCAGAAACAATCACCACAAGCACATTATTCGACTCACTTACCCCTACGGCAGACCTGTGACGGGTTCCATATACCGAAGATATGTTAGGGTTTTGAGATATAGGTAAGTAGCAACTCGCAGCAATAATTTTATCATCAACGATCAACAAAGCTCCATCGTGTAGTGGCGTTTCTTTATTGAAGATGGTTATTATTAGTTTGCTTGTAACAATAGCGTCTAATCTAATTCCCGGATCAACAAGGTCATTTAGTTTTTCAGTGTTTGAAAATACCATCAATGCTCCTGTTTTATAACGGGATAAGGTTTTGGCGGCATCCACCACTTCGTCGGTTACAGAAACGGTCTCTCCTTTGTTGAAAAACTTATCAAAACTTGTATTACGACCGATATTGTAAAGTAGTTTTCGGATTTCTGGTTGAAAGATGATGACTACTGCCAAAATCCCGACATCTAAAATACGATGCATCACAAAACTGATAGTCGTTAAACCGAGCACGCTTACCAAGGCATTCACAGCAAAAACGATAACAATACCAACAAAGGCAGGTACAGCAAAAGAGCCTCTAATCCAACGATAGAGGAAATATAGAACGGTAGCGATTATCAGCGTTTCGATTAAATCGCGAAGCCCAAAATCCAGAAATCCTATAGGTATAACGTCCACGTTTTCAGCAGTTGCTGTCTGTTTTATTGATGGAGTGCATTATACATTAAAATGGAATCAAATGCTTCCTGCACATCATGAACTCTGAGGATGTCTGCACCTTGTAATAAACCATCATATTGAAGAGCAATACTTCCTGCCAAGCGACCATCTACCGGGCGGTCATTCAAAATTTTCCCAATCATAGATTTTCTGGAAACCCCAAGCAAAACGGGGTATCCCAGTTTTTGAAAAGATGACAAATTTCTGAGAAGAGCAATGTTATGCTCCATCGTCTTACCAAAACCAATTCCCGGGTCAGTAATGATTGCAGAAACCCCTGCGTCTTTTGCTTTTTTTACAGCCTTATCCAAAAATTCAATAACCTCGGAAACAACATCGTTGTAGGATGGGTTTTGTTGCATGGTTTTGGGTTCGCCTTGGGAATGCATAATCATCAAGCCGGCTCCGAACTCATTACAGAGTGTGGTAAACTCAGGTGATTTTTGGAGTCCACTGACATCATTAATAAAATGAGCGCCCGCTTCAAGTGCCTTTTTTGCTACTTTATACTTAGTAGTATCGATGGAGAAAAAGATTTCCGGAAATTCTTTGATCGCATCTTCCAGAACGGGAATCGTTCTTTGAATTTCCTCTTCAAAAGGTACAGGCTCTGAACCCGGACGGGTAGATTCTCCGCCAACATCAATAATATAGGCCCCCTCATCAACCATTTTCCGGATATGAGACATAGCTTTTTGTTTGTCTGTGTAGCGCCCACCATCAGAAAAGGAATCGGGAGTGGTGTTTACTATACCCATTACTCTGGGCGTAGAAACATCAAACGCTTTGCCGCGAACAACAAAGCGTTTGATTGCATGTAAATTATCGTCAGAATTTAATTCCATTTCAGACAAGAGATGTAATTAATCCCAGTCTTCCTTAATGTCATCAACTGTTTTTTCTTTTTCAGCCCAATCTTCAGCATCCGGCAATGCGTCTTTGGTTTCGTTGATAATATTATCGTCCCACTTTTCAGCAAGGCGCTCATTCCATTCTATGTAATGCTCCCACTTTTCAGGCACATCATCATCAGGGAAAATAGCCTCAACAGGACATTCTGCAACACAAGCGTCGCAATCAATGCAATCATCTGGACTAATAACAAGAAAATTTGGTCCTTCTCGGAATGCATCTACGGGACATACAGATGCACAATTGGTGTATTTGCAATTAATACAAGGTTCGGTAACAACGTAAGCCATGAAACTGTGAGTTATTTATAGAGTAGAGGTTATCTTGATAATGAGACTATGGTAAAAACTTACCAGCTAAGATTCAAAAACAAATTATCTGAGCGCTCGTTCCCATACATCAAAATTACCATCATTTTCTGCCGGGTCTAAACCAAGCAAATGGCACATCAATTCATAGATATCCACCATATTTACATAGGGGAAAGTCAGTTGTTCATGAAAATCCGGACCTTTTGCAAAGAAAATGGTGTGCATTTCAGGGGATTCCGGATCCCATCCATGATTTCCAGCCAATATTCCTCTTCTTTCAAAATTACTTCTGCTGGTCATGGCATAAGGCACATCAAACTCTATTAAAATTTCAGGTACTCGGGGATGATTCTTAAATCGAAATCTTTCTGGAATATCTGCTTTTCTGTAAACACGAAATACATTTCCGTACTCGTCTTCAGCTGCTTTCAATTGATTATAAACTTCTTCGGTTCTGCCATCTCTGGGGGCAATCATTCCGGCAGTACCCCAATTTCTGACGAAAACATGATCTAAATCAATGATATCATCCAGAAATATGGTTTTTTCTTCGCTTAAAGAGGCCATTCCATGATCTGAAGTTATGAAAATATTGATATTGCCCCACATGTCAATTCTTTTCAATTCGTCAATTAAATATCCAATCTGTCGATCCACATATTCGATTGCAGCAGTTACGGAATCAGATTCCACGCCGTGACCGTGACCACGACTATCTACTCTGCTGAAATATAAGGTTAAAAAATCGGGGCGAGTATAATCTTCAACTTGCAACCAGGTAATCACAGAATCTACACGAGAGGGATAAGTAATGCTGTTATCGTACTGAACCCAGCGTGTTGGACGTACCCCCATTACATCAGCTTCTGAGCCAGGCCAGAACATCGTAGCTGTTCTCACGCCTTGATTTTCGGCAGTTACCCATATTGGCTCACCACCATACCAGCGACCATCAGAAACGGCATCTCTGTTACCCAAGGCAAAACGACCCAATTCCGGATCAAACATGTTATTGGCAATGATACCCGTATTCTCAGCATATAAACCGGTAGCCAAAGCATAATGATTGGGGAAGGTATTAGATGGATAAATCGGCTTTAAATACTCAGCCTGGACGCCTTTACTTAAAAAATAATCCAATGCTGGGGTGTCGGTGCGCTCGAGATAGTCTGTTCGGAAGCCATCAATAGAAATAAGTAATAAAGGGGTGCGCTCTGTTTCGTTTAGCGTTACTTCCTGAACCTGAGAGATTTGCGCCGATTCGGTTTGGGAACACCCGTAAAATAGATATGCACTTAATAATAAAGTTAATAGAAAAGAATATTTACTCATTTTTAACACTGCTTTGGATATGTAGTTCTAACCTCTGATTTATTATTAAAACAAAATAGTTAATTGAAATTAAAATGATAGTTAATAGGTTGTTAAAAGTTCCACATTGCAGCTGTTAATCACAAACCATGAACTAATCAGAAATTCATGAAATTGTAGGTTACAACTCCTTCGAATTCTTAAAATTTGTATCTTCAACGCTCCTTTGAATAAGTTTTTCACTCATAAGAAATGAAATCATAAAATATTATGAATAGGCTTTTTACTTTTATTGTATTCATTATTATCGCTTCTATTTTATTTCCTTCTGATAAAATCATAGCTCAGGATCGCGGTAATGGATTCGGATTAGGGATTATTGCCGGAGAGCCTACCGGGATTTCAGCTCAAAAATGGATGAGCGACGAAAATGCTTTAGCTGCCGCAGCTGCATGGTCTTTTTCGGGAAGAACCTCTTTCAACTTTCACGTAGATTATCAGTTTTACAACTTCAATTTGGTACAGGCTGACCGTGGCGAATTATCTTTTTACTGGGGAGTAGGTGCACGCTCATTAATTCAGGAAAAAAGAAATGGGAATGATTTAATTCTTGGAGCTAGAATCCCTGTTGGATTAAATTATCATATTGAAGACACCCCACTCGCTGCATTTGTCGAGGTAGTTCCAAAACTCAATCTTTTCCCTGACACCAAGTTCGACATTGGCGGAGGAATTGGCATCAGATACTTCTTCTAAGCCAAAACTTAAGACTTGGGGGCAGTCTGAGCGCTTAGCTTGAATACTTGCCCCTCACGGGCTAACTGAAGGCTGTTAAAGTGATATCTGTACTCGACTAGATTGTTTTCGAGTTGGGTCAGATACTCATCAGATGAATCCGGATCATGATGAGTAATGAAAAGATTTTTCACGTTTGCATCTGCGCATAATTCAGCAGCTTCTTCCCATGCAGAATGCCCCCAATTTCTTCTGGGGCCGTAGTTTTCTCTGCTGTATTGCCCATCATGGATTACAACATCAGCATCTTTAATAAACTCTTTAAGATGTCCGCGGAAAGGCACCTGTTTACCCTCATTCTCAGGAACCAGTTCGTTGTCAGGGCAGTAAATAATAACCCTTCCTCCTGCATGTATTTTATAAATGGCAGTAGCAACCGGATGATTGGCTAGCATGAATTCAATTTTATAGCCTTCATACTCTTGCAAATGGTAGGTCTGTGTAATGTATTCCATTTCAGACATCAGCATTTCCGGAGTTACAGGAAAATAAGTGTACGTCATTTGTCCGGAGAGAACTTCACGTGAACCGCCAATTAGTTGCTCAGGCAAATGAATACTGAAATAGTTTTCCGGTACGTAGAATGGCTTAAAAAATGGAAAACCTTGAATATGATCCCAGTGCGCATGAGTGATAAAGATTCGGCCTTTCAAGCCTTTGCCTTTTTCAATCATTTTGTTACCAAGATTCCGGATTCCGGATCCTCCATCAAATATGAGATAATCTTTATTTCCAGGTACAACAACCTGCATGCAACTGGTATTACCACCATACTTCATATTTTCACGGTTAGCACAAGGAGTTGATCCTCTTACGCCCCAAAAATTCAAATCTACGGTAGGGAGAAGTGCTTCATCAACTTGCTCGCCAAACAAATTAAAATCAAATGGTTTTTGAAGGAAAACCGCGGCACCGGCTTGCAGTGCCATTTCACGTTCAATGGAAAACTCCCGGGTAGTGAGCATAAAAACCGGGATTGAAGAAATTTTGTCCGACGACTTTATGTCCTTACATAAATGCAAACCGCTTCCATCAGGTAAATGCAAATCGAGTAAAACAAGATCCGGTTTTAATTCGTGAATCTTCTCAAGTGCACCTTCCATCCGGTTTTGACTTACGAAATCATAACCTTTGCGTTCGATGTAATTTCCGACGAGTTCACATATAGCAACATCGTCATCCACCATAAATACCTTTTTTGCGGACATAAGCGTTAATTCTTACTAATCATACTGTTCCCCCTGATTCCGTGAAATCAGAAATATAAATAAGTCTATTACTGCACTTTATCAATCTCTTTTTGCAAAGAGACAATTTTTTCGTTTAATTTTGCTTTCTTTTCTTCAGCAACATCAATTTTTTGCTGCATTTCTTCGCGAAGTTGCAATCCTTTTTTATTAGGCTTGATAAAGGTCATAGTATCACCAATGCGGATGATTTCATCATTAATTTTTTCTTGCTCTTTTTTGAGCTTAATGATTTCCGCTTGTTTAAGTCTTGCTTCTTTTTTCTCTTCTACAGAAACGCCTTCAGCAAATTCCATATGGCGGGTTCCGGGCAAGTTCCCTGACTCGGCACGAGCTCTTTGGTATACCTGATCACAAGCATTTTTATACTCCTTATAGATTTCGTCCTTCTTTTTGATTGGAACAAAACCCACATCGTTAAATGCCTGTTGTAATGGCTTAACTTTTTGAACCGCAGCTTGTGCGTCTTCCTCTTCTGTCAGCTTCAAAATATCAGCAATAATATCTTTTTTCTTCTGAAGATTGTCTTTTTGCTCGTTTTTCAGACTTTTAAAATGCTCGCGACGTGGCTTGTAATAATCATCCATAGCCTCCTTGAACTTCTTCCAGGTTTTGGCAGCTTTTCTCCGCGGAGGAGGTCCAATTTGTTTCCACTCTTCCATAAGCTTCTGCAACTTTCGAGCGCCGTCTTTCCAATCTTTTTCTTCGGCAATTTTTCGAGCTTTGTCGATTAGAGCATTTTTTAAATCAAGATTTTCTTGCTCCTGCTCTTTGATTACATCCAGATTTTCAGATTTCACCTCATTAAACTCATCCGAAGCGGTTTTGAATTCTTCCCAGAGTTTATCATTTTCTTCTTTAGGAACGGGACCAATCTTTTTCCATCTTCGGTGAAGTTGATTTACTTTTCTTGCGGCCAACGCCAAATCTTCTTCTTCCGTTAAATCCTGTGCTTCTTTAATCAGCTTCTTACGTTTTTCAACATTTCTCAGAAGTTCTTTACGGTAGGCAGGGTTATTTTCAAACTTTGCCTGGCTGTATTCGTCAGTTGCAGCGCGGAAATTATCCCAAATTTGATCAGTCTGTTCTTTAGGAACACGACCAATTTTTCGCCATTGGCGGCTTAGTTCTTCTAGTTCTTTATCTGCGGCATCCCACCCATCAAAACCTTCGACGGAAGCTTTTTGAGCAAGGCTCTTAATTTTATCCAGGATTGTGAGTTTACCGGTTAAGTTCTCTTCTTCCTTTTGGCGTCTTTGAACCAGAATTTCAACTTTATGCTCTTCAAAAATGGCAATTAGTTTATCAAATTCTTCCTGTTGTTTTTTGCCTTCGTCATTTTTTACGGCTCTAACCCCATCCCATTTTCTTTGGAGGGATTTTACCTCGCCAAAAGACTGCCATTTCTTGTTTTCAATGACTGCTTTAAGTTTGTCGAGAATTTCCTGACGGCGAGTGAGGTTTTTCTGGCGTCTTTCTGCTTGTCTCTGATGGTAAGCAGCTTTCTTTTCGGCAAGATACGCTTCTGCTTTTTGGAAAGCTTTAAAAGCAGAATTGTAAACTGACTGCTCCTCTGCTGAGTCTTGAGGAATATTTTCAGCGATATCCCATTTATGCCTGAGATTAGCTAACTCAGAGTTTGCAAATTGCACATCGTCGTTTTGTACAACTTCAATGGCTTTTTGAGTAATAGTAACATATTCAGTAAGTGCGGGGGATGCGTTTTCAGGAAGTTCCGGTAAATCGAATGAGATTTTTTCAGCTTCTTCTTTACTATCTGCAGATTCCGATTCTTCTGCTTTTTCGGATTCCTCTGATTTCGAAACTTCTTCCTCTGTAGCCTGGGCTTCAGATTCTGTTGAAGCAGTCTCAGCTATTTCTTTTTCCGGTGATTTTTCTTCAACAACTTCTTCAGTGGTTGCTTCGGATGTATTTTCTTCGGCAACCTCTTCCTCAGCTGGAACATCATTTTGTGGAAGTACTTTATTAAGCAACTCCTCAAAATTTCCTAATGCGTCTGTGTTCTTAATTTCTTCTACAAGCCGTTTGCGTTGATTCTCTGCATCTTCGTCATTTTCAATCGCACTCAGGAAACCGTCTACATACTTTGTTAAATTCGTAAAAGCTTGCTCATAATAGGCAACTTTTGTCTCAATTTCGGTTTCGGAGCAGGGAGCTAAATCTCTACCAGTAAAGTAGGAGTTATCTTTTTGATGCAAACGGCCTTCGCTCGTAACATAGCCGTGATCGTTTTCAAATAAATACAAACTATTATCCATTTTTTTGTGGTTCAACGCATTTTGTGCAGAGTGCTCAAACTAATGAAAATATCCGAAGTATTGAACATATACGCACACAATTAGGCAAAATAGAAAATGCCTGTGAAGAATGTAAGTCTAAGTTTATAGATTTGCTTTGGGTTTCATAGTAGCATTTATAACAGAGGCCACCCATTTCGCTGGGAGTTTTGTTGCAAATCCCGCAGTCAAACTCAGTGACCTTGATGAAAACACTTCAGGTTTCTTTTTTAAAATGGCTTTCCAACCAATTTCTGCAACATCCTCAGGAGTTTGCAATTTTCTTAGCATCATCTCACGAGGATTAGCACCGGATACTTCAAAAAAACGAGTTTCAACCGGGCCCGGACACATCACGGAAACCAAAACGCCTCTATCTTTCCATTCGCGCCATAAGGCCAGACTAAAATCAATCACATAAGATTTAGAAGCGGCATATACTGAGAAATATGGGATAGGCTGCACACCGGCCACTGATGCAATATTTTGAACAGCACCTAATCCATTATCCAGCATATCTTTTCCAAACAGATAAGTGAGCTCTGTTAATGCTGTTATATTCAGATTCAGCATGTTTGTGTAAAATGCCAATTCAGACTTTTCAAAAAAACCTTGATA
Source organism: Balneolales bacterium (assembly GCA_007116685.1). Classification (GTDB taxonomy): domain Bacteria; phylum Bacteroidota; class Rhodothermia; order Balneolales; family Natronogracilivirgulaceae; genus SKIC01. The sequence continues at coordinate 6,794 of SKIC01000241.1, read as the reverse complement.
GCCAAAACCTGCGTTATTAATGAGTAAATCAACGTGAAGTTTTTGTTTTTGGCAATTTTCATACAGTTGCTTGGCTGCACCGGGATCGGATAAATCCTGAGAAATTACATACGCTTTTATTGCATATTCTGCTTCCAGCTTTTGAGAAAGCTCCTCCAATTTATCTGTTGACCGAGCTGTTAAAACAAGGTTTATGTTGTTAGCAGCTAACTTTTCGGCATATGCTGTTCCTATACCAGAAGACGCCCCGGTAATTAAGGCTAATTTGTACTGATTGGTTTTCATTCTAAAAGTAAGATTTATCTTTTCTTGTACTTGAATTGCTCGCAAATTCAATGTTATTTCCTAGTGTTCATAAACATCTATTTGTACAAAAACATTTATGACCGAAATGCGGACTACACCAGAGGCAACCATCCTAGTTGTTGATGACAACAAAAACAACCTGGATCTCATGCTAGCTACACTCAGTGAGCATAATTATAGATTATTGGCTGCAACATCGGGTGAGCGGGCGATAAAAGTTGCCTCTAAGGTAAAACCCGATTTGATACTCATGGATATTCAAATGCCTGAAATGGATGGCTTTGAAACCACTATCAAAATGAAAAGTATGCCTGAGTTCGCTCACATTCCTATACTTTTCTTATCAGCATTGAATGATCTCAAAAATATTGTCAAGTGTTTCGAGTCGGGTGGGGTGGATTATATTAGCAAACCATTTCAAAAAGAAGAGCTTTTTGCGCGGATTTCAACGCACTTAAAAATTAGAAAGCTACAGGATGAAATAGAGTCTGAAAGAGATAAAATATCCGCTATTCTTAAAAATATTTTGCCGGAAAAGCATATCAGTAATTTAAAAGAAGGGAAAAAACCTGATCCGGAAAATGTCGAAAAAGCGACTATACTATTTACAGATTTCGAGAATTTTACCGGTATAGCAAAAGATATTGGACCGGCTGCAAGTGTGGCTTCTTTAAATGAAATCTTTTGGGCTTTTGACGAAATCACCCAAGATTTTGGTTTGGAACGGGTTAAAACTATTGGTGATGCTTATATGGCTATAGGTGGTGTAAATAAAACCACCAATCATATTGAACATGCTACAGCCGCCGCAGGATTAAAGCTACAGGAATTTATTGCAAGTTATAATCAACAAAATGGCAATCAACACTGGAAATTACGTGTTGGAGTTCATAAAGGTCCTGTAATTGCAGGAATTATAGGTTATCAAAAAATTGCCTTCGATGTTTGGGGACACACAATCAATTTTGCTGCGCGCCTTGAAAATGCTGCTGAAACGAATGGCATTTGTGTTTCAGAACAACTTTATCAGGTTATTCAGGAAGACTTTATACTGAAGAAAAAAGAGGTGACCAACTTCCATAATATTGGTGAAGTCGCTGTGTATCATATCACAGATTTTAAGAACGGATATCAAATTCCATCAAATGTGGATGTATCAAAGCTTATTGATGCCAGCAAAGATGGTGAGAGCCTACTCAAGAAAATTTTCGGCATCCAGCACTAAGCCTGTAAAACAAATCTCTACTTGGAAAAAGTAACGATGGTTTTATTCCACCGTCACACTTTTCGCAAGATTTCTAGGCTGATCTACATCGCATTTTCTATTTACTGCAATGTAGTATGATATCAACTGGAGCGGAATCACAGTCAGTAATGGCGTAAAACAATCATGAGTTTCAGGAATACGAATGGTGTATTCCGCCAGATTTGCCACTTCTGAATTATTTTCATTAGCAATGGCTATTACTCTACCTTTTCTGGCACGAACTTCCTCGATATTACTGATCATCTTATCATTGGTATGATCGGTAGCGGCTATAACAACTACCGGCATGTGCTGATCTATGAGAGCAATAGGACCGTGCTTCATTTCTGCAGCTGGATAACCTTCCGCATGTATGTAGGAAATCTCTTTTAACTTAAGAGCCCCCTCAAGAGCTACGGGGAAGTTGTAACTTCTTCCCAAATACAGAAAGTTTGGAGCATAAGTAAATAACTCAGACATTTTTTTGATGTCATCAGCATGTTCAAGAATTGCCTTTACCTTTTCAGGAATTTCATTCAGAGCTTTTATGAGTTTCGCAGATTTCTTTTCTGACAAGGCACCATTCTTTTGCCCTATCATTATCGCCATCAGGCTCAAAACCGTAACCTGAGCTGTAAAAGCTTTAGTAGAAGCTACGCCGATTTCCGGACCGGCGTGCGTATAAACACCGGCATCTGTTTCTCTCGCTATGGTTGAGCCCACCACATTGCAGATTCCTAAAACCAAAGCACCTTTGCTCTTTGCCTCACGCACAGCAGCCAAAGTATCCGCTGTTTCGCCACTTTGAGAAATTACGATCATAACGTCTTTTTCATCAATCAGAGGATTCTGATAGCGAAACTCAGAGGCATATTCTACTTCTACTTTCTTTTTGGCTAGATATTCGAACAGATATTCACCTACCAAACCGGCATGCCATGATGTTCCGCAAGCAGCGATAATGATTCTATCCGCATTTACAATACGATCAAGAACATGAGCGATACCACCTAACTGAATTCTATTTTCACTCACTACCAAACGACCTCGCATACAATCTGCGATGGTATCTGGTTGCTCGTAAATTTCTTTGAGCATAAAGTGAGGAAAACCTGCTTTTTCTATCTGCTCAATACTCATTTCCAATTCGTGGACAGCTTTATTGAGTGTCACGTTTTTAATCGTGCGCACTTCGTAACTATCCCGGTTGATAATTGCCATTTCATCGTCATCCAAATACACTACTTTATTGGTGTACTCGATGATAGGCGAAGCATCCGAGGCGATAAAATGTTCGCCCTCACCAATGCCAAGCAACAATGGTGATCCTCGTCTGGCAACGATAATCGTATCGGGATCATCATTATTAACCACGGCAATTCCAAAAGTGCCATCAACTTCGTTTAGAGCAAGTTGAACAGATGTAATGAAATCAGTATCGCTAATCTCGTAGATTTCCTCAATCAAATGAGCAAGTACCTCAGTATCGGTTTGCGATTCGAAAACATGTCCTTTGCTTTCCAGGTTTTTCCTAATCGCATCATAGTTTTCAATAATTCCATTATGAACAAGTGCAAACTTCTTCTTCTGGCCGGTATGAGGATGGGCATTAACATCATTAGGTTCCCCGTGCGTGGCCCATCGGGTATGCCCGATACCGGATGATCCTTGCATAGGATTAGCACTAATCACTTTAACCAACTGTGCTACTTTGCCCTTTTGCTTCTCTATTCTGATTTTACCATTTACTATTGCAACACCTGCTGAGTCATAGCCTCTATACTCAAGTCGTTGCAATCCCTTGATTATTACATCGGTTGCTTTTCTGTGGCCGATGTAACCTACTATTCCGCACATATTTTATTTTTTTAGTTCATTCGGGTTTTTATAAAGCGCAAAAATTTAATCATTTCTAACATACTTAAAAAATTCTGAGCTTTACTTAGAATCTTACACTCAATCCACACTATATTGTTTCTGTATTCCAGCAACTAATGCCGAGGTGTTTATGCAAGTCTGTTTTTTTGAAGATGATCAAGTCAAGTACTTTTACCCGTTGGCTTTAAGCCGACCTATTGACGACTTACGATTGGGAATTTTAACCATACGCGAGAAATGGATTCGCAGGCTAAAACTAAATTCATGGATACGAACAGAGCGTGTTCCCGTTAATTATGTTTTCCCCACCGGGAATCTGGAATCGAAAGATGATGTATACTGGATTAACAGCAGATTACTACCCGATCAATCTCTGATAGAAGAAATTAAATCCCTTGGTGTTTCTGAAGGACTGGTACTAGATAAAGAACCTGTTGTATTCCGATTATCCTATGAAAAACACCTCGAATTGCTCGCAGCGAATACTAATACACCTCAGGGGGTATCCTGGCGGCAAAGTACAGGAACTATACTCGAGCAAATCTGGAATCTCTACGAGTATAATGGAAAACAAATTGAAGCGGATACTGAATTATTAACTCAAACCAACGAAATTTCGCCATATACTCCAGAACACGCCATCACTATCGGTGAAATGCAACTCTTCGCAGCCGAAAGTGTTACTGTAGATCCCGGAGTAATTATTGATGCCAGAAAAGGTCCGGTTGTACTTGGTAAAAATACGCACATCATGAGTGGCAGCGTAATACAAGGACCGGTTTCTATTGGGGATAATAGTGTGGTTAAAGTGGGTTCAAAAATCTACCCGGATACAACTATTGGACCTGTTTGTAAGGTAGCCGGTGAAATACAAAACTGCATTTTCCAGGGATATAGCAATAAAGCACACGACGGTTTTGCCGGAAATTCCCTTTTTGGAGAATGGGTAAACTTAGGTGCTGATACTAATACGTCTAACCTGAAAAACAATTACAGCGACATCATTTTAAAGGATTGGGAAGAAGGCTCTGATTTGGAATCCGGAGTTCAGTTTTGTGGTACCATTATGGGCGACCACTCAAAAACAGCAATTAATACCATGCTTAATACGGGAACACAATGTGGCGTGGCATCAAATATTTTTACCAGCACCTTTCCTCCCAAATTTATCCCTTCATTCTCCTGGGTTGGGGATGGGGCGCTTGTTGATCACATATTTGATAAAGCCATGGATACCGCATCCAGAATGATGAAAAGGCGCGGAATTACCCCGGACGAAAACTATCGCTCTATGATGCGATATATATTTGAACACCGCTAAAAATTAGATTCTGAAGCATTGCCAGAGGTACAGAATTGCGGTATCTTTGCAATTCTCTCAAAGCCGAAGTGGCGGAATTGGTAGACGCGTGCGTTTCAGGGGCGTATGTCAGCAATGACGTGGGGGTTCGAGTCCCCCCTTCGGCACCCTTCTCCTTGACTTGCAAGGCTTTTTTATCAGAACACAAAGCTCTGGAATAGGTTATTAAAAATATCTTCTGCTATGGAAATATTTATCCTTACATCCTGACCTTTTTACAAAAAAATCACCAATCAATTAGATAAGCACTCTTCAAGACGAGATGCTCCCAAACTTCAGCATTGAATAGTAATGCAAATTTATTTCATAACGCGACTCTAAAAACAATGTCCAGGCACCCTATTTAAGAGAATTAGATATTTTTGTCGTATATTTGATAATGCATTTTTACATTTCGTTGAAATTTTTTCGCAGCACTTTCCTCATGTATTATCGTTTTATTGGCTTAGCCTCTCTTATCTTTTTATGCTTCACAACAATCACCGAAGCTCAAGTTGTCATCAATGAAGTTCAGGCTTCAAATTCAGAAACACTGGCTGATGAAGACGGAGATTTTGAGGATTGGATTGAACTCTATAATACCGGTGACGTTCCGGTCAATTTGGGGGGATACGGGCTTTCTGATGATTATTCCCGACCTTATCGTTGGATTATTCCAGACATTGAATTGCAGCCTGAAGGATTTTTACTAATCTGGGCTTCCGGCAAAGACCGAACAAATCCTAATCAGGAGTTACATACAAATTTCAGAATCAGTTCGGGAAATGAAGAAATAGTTCTAACACATCCTTCCGGTGCGCGAATAGATGATTTTCCTCCCATTTTGATTCCAACTGATATTTCTTACGGGCGTTCTCCGGATGGCAGCGACAATATGTTTTTCTTTACTAAGCCTACGCCCGGCACCGCAAATAGTCAACAGCAAAAAGAGCTGATGCTACTTCCGCCTGAGTTTTCTGTTTCCGGGAAAACGTATGATTCAGCATTTCAATTAGAATTGACTACCGAACATGACGCGACAATCTATTTCACTACAAACGGAACCATTCCTGAGCCGGGTTCATCTTCAAGATACGTAGGACCCGTTACGGTGAATGGTAGTTTTATAATTCGAGCAAGAGCTTTTAAAGAAGGATATCAACCCAGTACAACGAATAGTGAGATTTTCAACCGATTAAGTCCGGATGTGGCTTCTTTTAGTTCTGATATGCCCCTGGTTATTATCAATCAGTATGATATCGAAATTGAACCTGGCGATCGTACTCCTGCGTCTTTGACTCTTATTGAAGATGAAAATGGCGGACGTTATGAGCTTCTCGATGCGCAGCCTTTTAGCAGCAGAATGGACATCAACAAGCGGGGCTCAAGCTCGTTATCGTTTCCCAAAAATATGTTCGGATTCCATCTTCGTGATGAAACAGAGGGCAATAGAAACGAATCTCTTTTGGGGCTTCCTTCCGAGCATAATTGGATTTTATACGCTCCCTACACCGACATGACGCTCATGCGAAACGTGGTGGCGTATCAGCTTTCAGAAGATATGGGTTGGTATGCCCCTCGCACCCGCTATGTGGAATTGTTTCTGCATTCCGGAAACGGGCTTGTCAGTATGTCGAATTACCACGGAGTTTACGTGCTCGTGGAACGGATAAAATGGGATAACAACAGGGTTGATATCACAAAAATAGAACCTGAAGACAATCAGGAGCCTGATATTACCGGTGGGTATATCATCAAAAAAGATCGCTTAAATGAAGGTGAAAGTGGCTTTACCACAAATCGTGGGACAAATCTTGGCCATGTAAGACCTAATGAATCGGACATCACTCCGCAACAACAGCAGTGGATTCGAAATTATATGAGCGATTTTGAAACTGCTCTTTACGGAAACAATTTCAGAGATCCCGAAACGGGTTACGAGAAATACATCAATGATAATTCCTTTATCGATCATTTTTTACACACAGAATTACTGAAAGAAATTGATGGATATCGCCTGAGTAC
>SKIC01000316.1 GCA_007116685.1 Balneolales bacterium | reverse complement strand
GAAGTGTCGCCCCGCTGGGGCTTGAAATGCTTTAGGTCCAATTTTTTATGCTACAAAGATTTCGCTCCTCCGGAGCTGGGTATTGCGAAGTAATTGCAAAAAATTGAACAAAAGTACTCAAATCATTTTCGAATCTAAAAATCTATCCGAATTATTTTTCCAACCTACAAAGCACAAATAAAAATCCCGGAGGGATGACATCTTTGTAGAAATCACGAAATCAATACAAACCAAAGCTCCGGAGGAGCGACACAAAATGGTTAACGAAATTAAAAAAACAACCCCGCTGTAGTGATCATCACACAGCGGGGTTGTTTTTCAAGTCTTCCTTTGTGCGATAAGGCACAAATTTGAGAGGATATGCTACTGGTTTAAAATTACTACTTAATCAGCAACATGTGTCTTGAAATCACAGTGTTGTCGGTAGAAAGTCTGTAGATATACATCCCACTGGCAAAATTTGACCCATCGAAGGATACCGTATGTTCGCCGGCTTGCATTCTGCCATTAATCAGATTCCCTACATGCTGGCCTAACATGTTATAGACATCCAATTGCACATTCATTTCTGAAGGAATTGCAAAGTTGATTTGCGTTACCGGGTTGAATGGATTTGGATAGTTTTGAGAAAGTGTAATTTCACCTGGCAATTCATCTGAAGAATCACCGATGCTAACAACTTGCTCCACTTCCAGAGTTATTGGAATAAGTGTAACTGGTGTTGCAGGATCATTGGTTCTGATTTCCAAATGGTAGGTAAATGTACCGCCCTGAGATTCTAATCCGGCTTTATCAAAATCAACAGTGAAAGTAGTACTCTCATTTTCTTCAAGTGTACCGTAGGTGCTAGAAGTGAGAGCAACATTTCGCGAAGTACTTGTGAGTGTAGCTGAACCCCTGTTAGGGTACCAAGTTTCTGGTTGGTTGTTGTAGCCGAACCATCCGGCTATATCAATAGCAGTGTCAGCGTACTCAGCAATTGCGTTGATGGGCACACGTGCTGTAAGCACATTTCCTTGGACTTGTGGCACAGACCTGTTAACAACTCGCTCATTTTCTCTGCGGTCTAAAGTTATAACTTGTGCACCTGTGAACGGCATGTTATTAGCACCCTGAATATCTAGTTCGTATCTGCTCCAAACGTTTTGCTCAGGTTGCAAAAGTGCAGGAGAGAAACCTTGAGAAGAGTCAGGCAGTGGAGATGTATTTAGAAATACACGTCCTGAGAAATCTGCAAAGTTTTCGATATTATCCTCAAACTCAAATTCCAAAGTCAAAAATTTAGAAACACCGCCGGATACTGCTCCACGAACTTGGTTTAGCTGCAATGAGCCATTTTTATTTGTTGGCTCGTTCATGAGTACAGGAAACATATCACCATGAGGATTTCGCAATCCTGTTGCCTCAGAATCAGGGATAATCTGTGCTGAATAAGCTAAAGATCCCAAGCCTATATTTTCCAGTTCTATGCTAATTGTTCCTTCTTCTTCGCTATCTATAGGGAATGTAAAAGAAACATCTTCAACTACTGCAATGGGAGCCGCTACTTGCTCAGCAGTGAGAGAAATTTCGATAGATTCTCTGTCTGGGTCGTTGGTAGAAAATGTCAGTTCGCCTTCAGTAATACCTTCGTTTAGATTGAGAAATCGAACATCTACAAAAAGATAACCGGATGGCATGGCATCGGTGGAATCGTAAGTAACTATTTCAAAACCTTCAGAAACCTGCGGTTCAGAAATCATTAAATGCTGACGCCCCATATTACGAACATAAAATCTGCGAACAGACTCAAATCCCTCAGCAAGTTGCCCAAAATCAACCGTTTCAAGATGAGTTACTGCAACAGGATGGTCAGGTCTGGGTTGTCTGTTGGAAGCCAAAACTTCTCGCACCTCGCTAAATGCTCTAAAATTATTTGCCGGAGCGAAAGGAACACTAGTATCATCTTCTCCGGCCGGTGTGCCTTCCCACTCAATATTTGGATTTGAGAAAACAGGAGCGGGAATTGAATTAGGACCAGTTATTGGGCTTCCAGCATAGGTCATGACAGAAGCATAAGAAGCACTAGAGTCTGGATTAAACCATCTCCATCCGGTTGAGTATGTGAATAATCCTCCACCGGGACCTGCAGCTGCAGCACTTTGATTTCTACTGTGGCCGGAACCCCAATTATGACCTAATTCGTGTATATGGGTATCTGTGAATGTAAGCTGTTGCACTCTGGAAAGGGAGTAACCAATTTCAGGGAATCCATTAGGATTATTTAATACAAATCCTAAACCACCGGTATCGTTTACTCGGGGGAAAATAGCAACAAAGTCAGCACCTACAGCATCGCGAACATCCCAAATTTCACCCATAAACCGCTCAGAACCTTCGAATCCATTTGGAATGAAATAACGATTAAATGCAAGCATTCCTAGGTGCGTGGGAGAATTTCCAACTGATTCACTGTAATCAACTTCGTAGGAGTAAACCAGGTTAATTTGGATTGGGATTTCTGTGTTATCTAAAGCAATCTGCCCACGCTCCATGGAGATAGCCATGATATTTTCGATATTAGTATTATCATTTATCGCCCATGTTCTGGCGTTTGGTGTATACACAATCATTACATCTATATGAGAGGTATCAGGCATAGCATCAGCACTGAAATTGATGTCGTATGGGCGATTATCGGGGGTATGCATTGCTCTGTGTAAGTCTTCACCAAGATGCAGATGCTGCTCGTTTCCGCAAGTGAGGATTTCTCTCATGCTGTAATCAATTTCCTGCATAATAAGACCATGTTCAGCATTTTGACGAAATTCGAAGTATTGGCCGGTTTCCATCACTTGAACAAAACCATCAATTACGCCGTGAGTTTCAACCATCATGAAAGTGGATAAGCGGCTGTCTGTCAGATGTCCGGATACAATTCTAGTATTCAGAGAATTGGTTCTAGTTCTGGTTACAGAAGCTGAGAGCTCTTTTTCAAAAAAGGTAAATGTGAGTTTATCGCCACTAGATAACTCGTTAGATTCTAGCAAAATCGGGTTTAAATCAATTGATTTTGCTCTTAGAACATAGTCTGCCTGAGTTATTTCGTTTTGTATTGGCTGTGCATCCAGGAACAAATCCATAGTTCGTGACTGACTGAAAGCAGTAGACGACAGGATTAAAAAGGACAGGACAACAAATAAGTGAGAGAAAACTTTCATTGGTTGCGAGTTTGTGAATGTTATTGAGAGAAGATGATAACACTACTTACCATGAATATGAAGATAAAATTGATGGTAAGTATTTGTTTATCAAAGCGAGTAATGAGGAAATCATTCCTCAAAAGCCATATTTAAACCGGGTCTATACAAATACCGGCCGTTTTTTCGACTTCCATTACAAAGGCGACTCCATTACCGGGTTTGCTTAATTCCCCTTCCGTAACAATTGCGTTGAGTACTTTTTCGGTATCTGACTTTTTGGTAAGTGTGAGAATTATTTCCTTTTCAGGTTCGATTAGCATACTGAAAAGCTTGGCTTTTTCATGAATTCCGGTACCTCTTCCGTAAACAATGGTACCTCCATCGGCACCTGCTTTTTTTGAGATATCAACTATGAAATCAGCGTGCCCTTTATTCACGATGGATACTATTAAATCATAATCTTTGGAAACCGTTTTCATAGTATTGATTTTTAAGCTGTTGTTGTGAGTAATGACTTCTCAGGTATGTGTAAAATCTATATTTAATCAATTATCATTTATCAAATGTGCCATTCCTGCGGTAAGTTTAGTGCCGAGCACTATTGAAATACCATTGCCTTTTTTCCTGATTTTGACTGCTTTGCAGATGGCATTGAGTACATTATCTACACAGTCTTCGGCTACAATACTGAGGACAACATCTTTTTCAGGAGTCATTTGTATGCCAAAAAAACTGGAATCTCTAATACCCGTACCTTTTCCGGGCAGGATTGTTCCACCTTCGCATCCAAAGCGCTTGGATATTTCAACCACCCGGGTTCCCTGTCCTTTATTTACAATTGTGAGAATTACTTTGTGAGGTGTTTCAACAATATTTTTCATTCTGAATCCTCATTATTTGCACCATAAAGAAATCCCAGTACCAAAACGGATATAATTGGCGCTAATGCCACAAGCGAAATCATACCAAAGCCTTCAATTAGCGGATTACTATCTTCCAAAACATCAGAAAAACCAAGTGCAATTGCAATGATAAACGTAACTGTCATAGGTCCTGTTGCCACCCCGCCCGCATCGAAAGCTATTGAGGTAAATTCTTTGGTAGAGAAGAATACCATAGTAAGTGCCATGATATATCCCGGAAGTAAAATATAAATTAGTGGAATTCCGTAAATGATACGAATCATAGCTAAGGCAATCGATATAGCCACACCTGTAGATATCGTAATGAGCATAACTCGTTGTGGGATATAACCACTCGATACTTTTTCAACTTCCTGATTCAATACCCGCACAGCCGGTTCCGCAAATGTGGCTACAAAACCAAGCACAAATCCTATTGGAATTACAATCCAGTTGTTTGATAGGTTGCCCAGTATTTGTCCCATTCCTTTACCTGCCGGCTGAAATCCATTGTGTACGCCGTAAAGGAAACAAGTCATTCCTATCAAAGTGAGAAAAACACCCAACATCAAATTGTAGACTTTTTGCCCCTTGAGTTTGAGCATAAAAATCTGGAAGAATAAGAAGAATAAAACCAGCGGACTCAGAGCTATACTCACTTCTAAAAGAGTGCCTAAAAATGTGTACTCACCGCTACCCATATCCATAGTAACATCTTCAGGGATGGTGTAAACCATTCCTAAAATCATTACTGCCAAAACGGGACCAATAGAAGCCAAAGCTACCAATCCAAAACCATCCTGAGAACCTGTTCTTCCTTGTAACACAGATGCTGTACCTACGCCGAAAGCCAAAATAAAAGGAACGGCCATAGGTCCGGTTGTTACCCCGCCGGCATCAAAAGAAATGGGGATAAAAGCATCGCTTGAGTAAGGTAGAAAAGCCAGCAAAAAAATTAAGCTATACCCACCAATCAGCAGATAATTGATGGAGATATCTGTAACCATCCGCACTATGGCAAGTGTCACGGAAATCCCTAAACCAAGTGCTACCGTCCCAATAAGTATATTTCTTGGGATGATCCCCCCGGAAACCTGATCCACATAACCTGCCAGTACCCAAACATCCGGCTCGGCTACAGTAACAGCAAAACCCATGATAAACGTAAATAGCACAACCAGCCATAATTTTCCTGTTCGCGGCAGTGCTGAACCAATCATTTCACCTACAGGAAGTAATCCGATATGTACGCCTATCAGGAAGAGAATAAGTCCGAGTGTAACAAGACCCAAGCCTTCTAAAAAGCTTAAGAATAATGGAGTATCCAGCCATATAACCGTAAACTGAAGCACAACCACCACGGCAGCAATAGGGAATACTGCCATGATTACTTCTTTTACAGTTTCTTTGATGGTGTCCATTCAGCCTGATTTATTCGCGCGTCAGTTTTTTGTACTTGATACGCTCAGGCTGATCTTCTGTAATACCCAGACGTTCTTTGCGGTTTTTGTCGTATTCGGAATAGTTACCTTCAAACCAATACACCTGACTATCGCCCTCAAAAGCCAAAATATGCGTGGCTATTCGATCGAGGAACCATCTATCGTGGGAGATGACCACAGCGCAACCTGCAAACTCAAGCAACGCTTCTTCAAGCGCACGGAGTGTGTTTACATCTAAATCATTGGTAGGTTCATCCAATAGCAGGACATTCGCGCCTTCTTTTAGCATTTTTGCCAAATGCACACGATTTCTTTCCCCACCGGATAATTCCGTAGTTTTCTTTTGCTGATCACTACCGCTGAAATTAAATCGTCCTACATAAGCTCTGGAATTTACTTCACGCTTACCAAGCTTGATGATGTCCTGCTTGTCGGAAATCTCTTCCCAAATGGATTTATTTGGGTCTAATGGTCGATTTTGATTCACATATCCCAGTTTTACAGTATCGCCGATAGAGATAGTTCCGTTATCCGGTTTTTCTTCTCCTGTGATCATTCGAAACAAAGTGGTTTTACCGGCTCCGTTTGGACCAATAACTCCAACAATACCACCCGGTGGTAAGGAGAAATTCATGTTTTCGTACAATAAGCGATCATCATATCCTTTGGATACATTTTCAGCAATAATCACATTATTACCGAGACGTGGTCCTGGTGGAATGTAAATTTCAAGATCTTCACGAGCCTTATCTTTTTCATCACTGAGCATATCTTCGTAGGCAGAAATACGAGCTTTACTTTTAGTTCTTTGCCCTTTTTGATTGGCTCTGATCCATTCCAATTCCTGTTGTAATGTTTTTTGACGCTTGCTTTCCTGCTTTTCTTCAATTTCCAGTCTGCGGCGTTTTTGATCCAGCCATGAGGAATAATTACCCTCAAAAGGAATTCCTTCGCCACGGTCAAGTTCCAGAATCCAGCCTGCAACATTATCCAGGAAATAACGATCGTGAGTAACCGCAATTACGGTGCCTTCGTATCGGGCAAGATGCTGCTCTAACCAGCCAACAGATTCAGCGTCTAAGTGGTTAGTAGGCTCATCCAGAAGTAATACATCCGGTTTTTGAAGTAACAGACGGCACAAAGCAACACGGCGGCGTTCACCACCGGATAGTACATCTACTTTTGTATCACCCTCAGGACACCGAAGAGCTTGCATGGCCATCTCTAATTTGCTGTCCAAATCCCAGGCATCTGTTTGGTCTATACGATCCTGAACTTTTGCCTGTTCTTCGATTAATTTGTCAAAATCTGCATCAGGCTCAGCAAAAGCGGCATTGATTTCTTCGTAGCGCTTCAAAAGGTTTACTGTGTCCTGAACGGCTTCCTCCACAATCTCTCGAACGGTTTTACCGGCTTCTAATTCAGGTTCTTGGGATAGATATCCAAAGGTAACTCCTTTTTGAACACTTATATCTCCCTGGTAGTCTTG
>SKIC01000198.1 GCA_007116685.1 Balneolales bacterium | reverse complement strand
GGCAGCATGATTACAGCACGGCCGTCTGGTACCGAGCCGAAAATCAAATTTTATTGCAGCGAAAAGGGTGAATTAGCAACCAAAGTTGCTTTTGATGAAGTGAGTGCTCAATTAGATGCAAAACTTACCGCTTCGATGAAAGATCTGGGCGTTGCCTAAAATAGTTTAAAAAAATGGCTTCCGATGAAAATGGATTAAGATTCGGGAGCCATTTTTTTTGGTTTTCCACGACCAAAATAGCCGTTGATTCCTAGAGAAATCAGAATGATGAATCCTCCAATGGCTAATCGGAATAAATCTGCTTCCCGATTCCAAAAAATCAGATTTACCAGAATTCCCGCTGGTATCAGCACATTGTTCATAATCGCCAAAGTTCCGGCATCCACTTGAACAGCGCCTTTGTTCCAGAGGAAAAGTCCGATACCGGAAGCACCCAAGCCCAGCCAAAGCAAAACAATCCATTGGATAGTTGTATCCGGCATCATAGCGGTATTTCCAAAAATCAGGAAACTGGGCACTGTGATTAGTAATCCACCTAAAAAGAAATATCCGAAAAAATTATGCTGGGCATAATTGGTTGGAAATCGCCTGACGAGGTTTGCGTATCCCACCTGACCTGCCGCAAAAGCCAAATTTGCGGTTTGTATTAACACAAATCCAAAAAGGTAATCGCCTGTTATTCCATCATAACGGATATAACCTGCACCAATTACGGCAATTAAGGCAGAAAGTAGGGCAATAGGAGAAAACCGTTTGTTTAGCAGGTCATCAATCAGAGAGACATAAATAGGCGTAGTGACGGTGAAAAGTAGTACTTCCGGTACGCTTAGGTACAAAAACGATCGGTAGAGGCAGAGGTAGGTGATGCCAATCATCAAGGCACCAACGAGCGTTGTGCCTGCTTTGAGTTGTGTTGGAATGCCGTTCCAACGAGTGAGTGGTAAAAAGCAAAGTCCGGCTAAAACTACGCGGGTAAGTACTGCAAAATCTCCGTCTACACTTCCAGCCAGATACACATCAATCAGACTGAAAGAAAAGGCCCACAGAAATGTTACAAAGACTAAGTTTTTCAAAACGAATAGCTAGTACTGAGTGAGCGCATAAATAAGCAAATTAGCACCCATTTGCATGGCTTTCTCAGTAATGTGATCAGGATTGTCATGCACATCGAATGCCCAGCCATCCGCCATGTTGGTTTCGTAGGTGTAGTATAAAACCATGCGTCCGTTTCGGAAAATGGCAAAACCTTGCGGTGGTTTTCCATCATGTTCGTGGACTTTGGGTAAGCCATCAGGGAAGTGGAAAGCCTGATTGTAAATGGGATGGGAGATGGGTAGTTCAATCAATTCTTCATCAGGGAAAATGGCAGCTATCACCGGACGTACATAAGGATCGAATCCGTAATCGTCGTCAATGTAGAGAAAACCACCGTTATCGAGCCATTCACGCACATTGGCTGCTTCGGCTGAATTGATGGTTATATTACCGTGTCCCGTCATAAAAGCAAACGGATAGCGGTGTAAATCACGGCTGCCAATATCAACATCGTCGTAACTGCGGCTGATGGAAATAGGCAAGTTTTCATTGACGAAATCTGCAAGCAGCTTTAGAGAAGAGGGGTCGTTATACCAGTCTCCACCGCCACGATATTTGATACGTGCGATAGTAAACGCTTCGCCATTTTGAGCAAAAACCAGCGATGCAAGAGGTAAAAAAGATCCTGCCAGGAATAAAATCAGAAAAGCCCAGGCTTTTTTCATGTTTAAAAATTCATTTACGTTAAAAAGAGTAACAGCCGGCCGACTTATTTATTATGCTCGCTCTGCACCCAATCCGAAGATATTGTTCTGTTCAACAAAAATATGAGAATGCAAGTTCGAAAGCCATTGCTTTCCTTCCTGAGTCACCATCAAATATTTTGTGTATGGTTCAATAAGGGGTTTGATAATCGACCAAAAGAAAGCGGGGAACTTAGCGCGAACATCAGCACCTGATTTATATCCCAGTTTTTCATCTAATCCTGTTTCCCGAAATTCGTAAAACAAGGCAGAGCTTTTACGCATGTAGTTGATATCACCTAATTGACCGATTAAATCAGCAGCGCGTAATAAGCCGGGATAACTGAATTCGGAGCTGTGATATATGGGATTATCAGGGACAGGAAAACGCGTAAAATCTATCATCTGTGCAATGCGCTCTTCGTCAATTAAATCAACATCTTTCAGCCATGTTCGCACAAAATGCATACTTCGGTCAACATGGTAAAAGGAAAGAGAGGCATCTGTTGAACCGTTATCTATGGTAATCATCTTATCACCAAGGCCGGAGTAATAGGAGCCTTTTATATCTTCTTTGCACACGCCACGAACGTAACCTATATCATGGCATAAGGCTGCAATGGTACATTCTAGCCAATCTGATGGAGTTATCTGCCCATCGCTGAGGTGTTTGCCTCTGAGCATTGCCTGGCAAACTTCCGTTACCATAATAGTATGATCCATATCGTGATAAGCCGCGTCGCTGTTGGCGATATTCTCCAGAACCAGCTTCGAAAAAAATACTATGATATTAGGAAATTCGGGTTCGAGTAAGCCAAAACTATGCTTGTATTTCTCTCTGAGATGCTCAGAAAAACTGTCTATGATGATTTGAGAAGGATTAAACATGTGAGCGCCAAAGTTGATGTATTAGGAAACTTTGCAAAACCGTCTTTTTGCCCAATATCTTCGTTATCAGGATTTTAAAATCCTCACCCCGATACTAAGTGTCGGGGCTGCGGTTTTAAAATCCTTCTGGCCTCGATCTTGAACAAAAATCCTGGTTTTTCAAAGCCTCCGATTAATGGGAGCTAATTAAAGACTTCGGAACGGTATTCACAAATTAAGAAATGGTCGATTTTTGATAATCGCTGTTTGAAGGTTTTGGGAGTATCAAAAAAGCAAAATCCTGTAAGCGCTTTTTTGAGACTTATTTCGATACAGGTGTTTTATTCTTATTTCTAAGTTATATATTATTAATAGGGTAGAACACAATCCCAAAACATGACTAAAGTCATGTTTCTACCTGATTAAGGTCATACCGCTTAGAGTTGTTGAATGATAGATTAAAAGCGGTTTTATGATCAATGAGACATGGTGAAGACATCGCAAGTCAGTCATAATTAACTAAAGATCAACAAACGAAAGGTTGAAAGAATGAGTACAAATAATGTAGCACTCGATTATGAGAGCAAAGTACAGCAAGAAGCAGTTCAACACAAAGAGCTAGTGGAATGGGTAAAAAAAACCGCAGAACTTACTCAGCCAGATGCCATTTACTGGTGTGATGGATCAACAGAAGAATATGATTATATGTGTGATCTCCTTGTACAAGGTGGCACATTCAAAAAATTAAACGAAGAGAAGCGCCCAAACAGTTATCTGGCGTTTTCTGATCCTAGTGACGTAGCAAGAGTAGAAGACAAAACGTTTATCTGTTCAAAGCGTAAGTCTGATGCCGGACCAACCAACAACTGGATGGATCCTGATGAGATGAAAGCTACGCTACAGCCGTTGATGAAAGGTTCTATGAAAGGACGTACCATGTATGTTATTCCTTTCAGCATGGGGCCTGTAGGATCTCCTATCGCTCACATCGGTGTGGAATTAACTGATTCTCCATACGTAGTTGTGAATATGAAAATTATGACCCGCATGGGTAAGCACGTTTTGGATCAATTAGGTACTGACGGCGATTATATCAAGTGTTTACATACCGTAGGTGCGCCTCTGGAGCCCGGACAAGAAGATGTTTCCTGGCCATGTAATCCAGATACCAAATACATTGTTCACTATCCGGAAGAAAGAAGAATTGAATCTTACGGATCAGGATATGGCGGAAATGCCCTTCTTGGTAAAAAATGTTTTGCGCTTAGAATTGCTTCAACTATGGCCCGCGATGAGGGTTGGTTGGCAGAGCACATGTTGATTCTCGGTGTAGAATCTCCTGAAGGCGAAAAAACCTATGTTGCAGCTGCTTTTCCAAGTGCCTGTGGTAAAACAAATTTCGCTATGATGATTCCTCCTAAGGAATTGGACGGCTGGAAAATTACAACCGTAGGTGATGACATCGCATGGATTAAAAAAGGTCCTGACGGACGCTTGTATGCGATTAATCCTGAAGCCGGATACTTTGGCGTAGCCCCGGGTACCAACTACGATACCAATCCTAACGCTATGGAATCTATCCGCAAGGATGCGATTTTCACTAATGTAGCACTTACTCCGGATGGTGATGTTTGGTGGGAAGGCATGAGCAAAGAAGCTCCTGAAGGAATTATCGACTGGCACGGAAATGTATATGATCCTTCCAGTGGTAAACCTGCTGCTCACCCTAATGCTAGATTTACATCTCCTGCGGCACTCTGCCCGAGTATCGATGAAAAATGGGAAGATCCTGCCGGTGTACCAATCAGCGCCTTCATCTTTGGTGGACGCAGAAGTACAACGGTACCATTAGTATACCAAGCGCCAAACTGGAACTTTGGAGTGTATTTGGCCGCAACGATGGGTTCTGAAATGACCGCAGCTGCCTTCGGAAATGTAGGTGCCGTACGTCGTGACCCATTCGCAATGTTGCCTTTCATGGGCTACCACATGGCTGATTACTTCAATCATTGGTTACAGTTCGGACGTGAGTTATCAAATCCTCCGAGAATTTTCGGTGTGAACTGGTTCCGCAAAGACGAAAACGGAAAATTCGTATGGCCGGGCTTCGGCGAAAACATGCGCGTATTGAAGTGGATTGTACAACGTGTTAAAGGTGAAATCTCTGCGGTAGAAAGTCCGTTGGGATGGGTACCTAGTTATAGCGATATGGACATGACCGGACTAGACTTCAGTGAAGAAGAGTTCTACAAAATCATGTCAATCGACAGGGAAGCATGGAAAGAAGAAGTACTCTCTCACGAAGAGTTATTCTCCAAGCTCTATGACAAACTTCCTAAGGAATTCCTCTATATGAGGGAACTGATGAAATCCGCACTCTGGAGATCTCCTGAAACATGGGGACAACAGCCAGAGCGCGTGTAATCCCTGAATAACTGTGAGTTAAGGCGCAGAATCTGACAAGGTTCTGCGCTTTTTTTTTCGACACATTCTGACTGACTGAAAAAAAGCATCAAAAATTAAGTAACTTCGTCCCGTAATTTTTAAAAAATCATCTACTCGAATATGAAACCATTTGAATCTGCCGAAGAAGCCGTAAAAATTATTAAATCCGGCGATCGTGTATTTATCCATAGTGCGGTTGCTGCTCCGCAATTATTGATTGCAAAAATGACAGAGAGAGCAGAGGAACTTGAGGATGTGGAAATTGTGAAACTGCATACCGATGGTCCGGCTCCCTATGCAGAACCGGGAATGGAGAAGCATTTTAAAGTGAATGCTTTTTTTGTGGGAAGCAATGTGCGTCAGGCGGTAAACGACGGTAGAGCTGATTATCTTCCCGTATTTTTGAGCGAAGTGCCGGGCTTATTCCGCAAAAAAATCTTACCCATCGATGTAGCATTGATTCAGGTTTCGCCACCGGACGAACACGGTTTTTGCACCCTGGGTGTTTCTGTGGATGCTTCCCTCGCTGCCGCTAAAACTGCCAAAAAAGTGATTGCTCAGGTTAATAAGCACATGCCAAGAACCCATGGCGATGGCTTTTTACACGTAAACGAAATTGATTATCTGGTACAATCGGATGCGCCCTTACACGAAATGCCGATTGCAGAACCCGGTGAAGTGGAAAGTCGAATTGGTCAGTACTGCGCCGACCTCATCGAAGATGGCGCCACGCTCCAAATGGGAATCGGCGCTATTCCAAATGCCGTATTGCGAGCATTGAAAAACCACAAAGATTTGGGCGTCCACACGGAGATGTTTGCCGAAGGTGTGATTGATCTCGTTGAAAAAGGCGTAATCAACGGCACCAAGAAGCGAATCCACCCCGGTAAAATTGTGAGTGGCTTTGTGATGGGAACCCGCCGCCTGTACGATTTCATCCACGATAACCCACAAGTTGCCATGCTGGATATCGCCTACATCAACGATACGGCCGTAATCCGCAGAAATCCCAAAGTGACAGCCATCAACAGCGCAATCGAAGTTGACCTAACCGGACAAGTTTGCGCCGATTCCATCGGCTACAAACATTATTCGGGCGTGGGCGGACAAATGGATTTCATCCGTGGAGCGTCTTTATCTGAGGGCGGAAAACCCATAATTGCCTTGCCATCCGTAACAGGCCGTGGCGAAAGCCGAATTTCCGCCCACCTCAAAGAGGGCGCCGGCGTAGTAAGCACCAGAGCACACATCCATTACGTAGTCACCGAATACGGCGTTGCCAACCTCTACGGCAAAAACATGAGCCAAAGAGCCAAAGAACTCATCAGAATTGCCCACCCAGATCACAGAGAACAACTGGAACGAGAAGCAGTTGGGAGATTTGGTAGAATTAGGTGAGAGGAAACAGGTGATAGGTGATAGGTGATAGGGATTTGGTCGAAGGTAGAACGTCGAAGGTTGAAGGTTTTGGGATTGGTGCGGATGGCGAAGAATCGAATTGATGTCAAAATTGGGGTTTTATAGGCACATTCGTTTCCAAAACATAAAAACGAATGTAGCCTCGGATAATCATCCGAGGAGAAATAGCACGAACCCGCACGCTGAAGGCGTGCCATATTTTAACCCCGGGGCGATACCCCGGGATTAAAAATCCCACCAAGCCCAAATGCGCCGGCAAAAAACGACTCGGAGATTAGGACAGACTCCGGCGCAAAATGAAAATGAGAATTCGTTCGAAAAAATCGGTGGATTGCTTCTCTAGGCAAAAAAACGTGTCAGGTTTCGGAAACCTGACACGTTTCTGCTCATATTGCGTGTCTTTCCAGAATCCGAGGTAGCATGAAATCGGATTTTGGTTGAAGGTCGAAGGTTTTTGAATTGGCACGATTGGCGAAGAATCCATTGCAAACAATCAATTTCGTACCATTTTGGGATTTTGTTCACAAATCCTT
>SKIC01000210.1 GCA_007116685.1 Balneolales bacterium | reverse complement strand
CTGGATATTAATCAGATGATAACATCTCTCACAAATCTTAATCTGATTTCAACAGTGTCATATTTTGCACAAGTTTTTAATAAAATCTCTCTTCAAAGCCCCCTCCATTGGCCCTGTCTGCCGATAGGCAGAGGTGGGGTTTTGGGGAGGTCAAAAGCGTAATTTAACTCCCAAAAATCACCATGCTCGAAATCTACCGTTCATCAGATACAAGCCAATTACGAGACGCTTTCAAAAAGCATAAAGGTCACCAAAAAAATACTGATCCCTTTGCTCAGGATTGGGTGATTGTTCAAAATATGGATGTGGCCACCTGGCTGAATCTGGCTATGGCAGATGTAAACAGCATCAGTGCAAATATCAGATACCAACTTCCTGTTCAGTTTTTAAAGCGATTAATAGAAAGCGTTGCGCCTGAAAATCAAGATGAACTTTCTCTGGATAAATCACTTTTGACCTGGCTGATTTTTGAAGCGTTTCGTGAACTCTCAGAAGAGGATGAATTTGAAGTCATCAGGGATTACATCAGCCTGAAAGGCGATGCGAAATGGAGACGCTGGCAGTTGGCCAGGCAGACTGCGGATGTGATGGAGCAATACATTTTATACCGAGCCGATTGGTTGCAGGAATGGGATAATGGCAAAATTCCCAAAGCTCTGGAAAATGATTCGGATGCAGTCTGGCAAATGGCTTTATGGCGACATATCCGATCCAAATATCCCCAATTACCGGTTTTATCAGATGGAATTGCAGATTTGACCTCTGTTTTAGAAGAAAAACATCCCATTCCGGAGATGGAAGAATTAGTACTGTTTATGCCGGGTGCCATGCCACCTGCTGTGCTCAAAGTCTTGTGTTTGATAGGAAAGCATATTCCGATAGTTTGGTATCAGCACCAATTGACAGAGCAGACCCACAATCTATTTGAACCATATTTACAAGAGGATAAAGCACAAGCCGAAATCCTTGAAAAATTGGCAATAGAAACCGGCACAGAAATAAAAATAGAAAACTTACCGACTCTTAAAACTGAGAAACATAGTTCATTACACAGTTTTCAAAAATCAATTTTTAAAGGAGAGAAGGAGCCATTTCCTCAAAAATCGTGTAGCAGCATTCAAGTTCATTCCTGCCATAGCAAGCGAAGAGAAGTGGAAGTTTTGCATGATTCTTTGTTGGATATTTTTGCAAACTCAGAAATTACACCCGGCGAAGTATTGGTTGCGAGCACAAATCCGTCAGCCTACGAGCCATTTGTTAGAAGTGTGTTTGACCAAAAAGATAAAAACGGTCAGCAAATTCCCTACAGCTACTATGCTTCTTCCAGTACCGAATACAAGCAGGTTACAGACGGATTCCAACAAATGATTGCTTTGAGTCAGGGTAGATTTAAGGCTCCGGAAATCATGGCTTTTCTGGAAATACCGGCCGTTCGTGAACGCTTTGGACTGTCTTCGGATGATATCAGTAAACTCATCTATTGGGCTAAAGAAACCGAAATTCGTTGGGGAATTCATGCGGCACACAAAGAGGCTCTGGATTTGCCTCCATCAGACCATAATACCTGGCGTTTTGCAATCGACAGATTGATTTTGGGTTCCATGATGCGTGAAGGCGAAACCTTGCCGTTCGGAATTTTGCCGTATGATGATATTGACAGCGCTTCTGACAAAGAATTGTTGGGTAAATGGCTGACTTTCCTCGAGAATTTGTTTGAATTAAATGAACTGGGAAATCAGGAAAAAAAGCCGGTGGAATGGGCCGTAATTTTATCAGCTAAATTGGAAGCATTGTTTTCAAATCAAGGTGGATTTGCCCGTGGTTTTTACGAAATGCAATCGCTGTTTTTCGAACTGGAAAAATATCAGGAATCGAATCTGATTAGCGAAGATGTAAGTTTGTCCGTTATCGCATCGTGGATTACTTCTCATTTGGACAAAAGCGATAGTGGAAGAGCGCTCTCTGCCGGAGTAGTTACATTTGCGCCCATGGTTCCGCTGCGCAATTTGCCTTTCAAAATAGTTTGTTTATTGGGGATGAATGAAGGCGAAATCCCGGCTCGGCAAACGCATCCTTCTTTCGATTTAATCCAGAAATACGAGCAGAAGGGAGATAGAAACCGGAGAAATTCAGACCGTTTATTGTTTTTGCAGTATCTGAATATGCCTGCTGACACGCTGTATATTTCCTATATCGGACAGAGCCAGCGTTCTAATGAAGCCATTCCGCCTTCCATTTTGGTTTCGGATGCCATGAATGTGCTTGATGAACTTTCCGGAGTTTCTAAATCAGCATATCAATGTATTGAGCACGGTATTCAGTCATTCAGTGAGCGGTATTTTAACAAAGAGCATTTGTTTACCTACGACTCACTTTCCGAAGTCGCTGCACAAACATTTCGGGAAAAATCCAAGCTTCAAACTCCATTTGTGGAGGAATTAGCTGGATTTTCGGAAGAGCAAGAAATGAAACTTTCTCTGGTCTCCCTGCAAAGATTTTGGAAGAAGCCCATCGAGCAGATGCTAAAACAGGAGTACAACATCAAACTTGATGAGGATGAGTTGTTATCCAAAGACAATGAATTAGAAGAACCTGATGGCTTGCAGAGATACGCCATTCGGTCTGAATTGCTGGATGCTTGTACAGCGGGTAAAAATCTTGATCAACTCTGCGACAAGATTTTAGCCAGAGGCAGTTTACCTCCCGGAAGTAAAGGAAGTTCCATTTTAGCCGGTTATAGAGAGGAAATTGAGGCTTTTATTCGTGTAATGGATAGGGATCCATCCCATAAGAAAAAAACGGAAGTGTTATCCGCAGAAATCACCCTTAGTAATGATGAGAAATGTCTGATTGAAGGAGAAGTTGAAATCATAAATGGGCATAAAATATTAGATATACGTCCTTCTTCTTACAAAGCCAGAGATCTATTACCAATCTGGATTCAGTTTTTGCTCGTTCAAATGACGGAGCACAATAACATAGATTTTGAAGTATGGAGAATAGAAAAAGACTCGCTAAAAAAAATCACTTTTAAGAAGCCTGAAAATCCCGAAAAAATCCTTGCCGAATTGATAGAGGTTTATCTTGCAGCGCAATCTCGATTCTTGCCATTATTTCCGGATTCAATGAAGGCTTTTGCAGAAGATTACCAGAAAAATAAGGACTCCGAAAGAGCCTTAGATAAAGCCTCAAATATGTTTTATGCAGAAAGTAGATTTGGTGGTTTTACTTCTGAAAGTGAAGATATGTACACCATTTATGCTCTTGGAGATAACGAAATATCCTTCGATGATGACTTTGCAGAATTATGTTATAAAACCACACTTCCGGCGCAGGAACACATTTTGGAGGAAAAACTATGAGTCAGCAATCTAAGGCATTCAACATTGATAGCGCCCCTTTAGATGGAGTGAACTTGGTGGAAGCCAGCGCAGGAACGGGGAAAACCTATAATATTGAGGCGCTGTTTGTCCGCTTGGTAATTGAAAAGGGGCACAGTCCGGATGAGATTTTGGTGGTAACATTTACCGAAGCCGCTACCAAAGAATTGCGTAGTCGTATTCGAGCACGAATGGAGGAAACCCGAAAAACCCTGTTCAGCGAAGTGCCACCTGAGGATTTTTTCCTCAAATCTATGTGGGAAAAATTTCGGAATGGCGAAATAGAAGAAGGCGCATTGGAGCATTTGCAAACGGCTATTCAGAATTTTGATCAGTCCAATATCTCAACCATACACAGTTTTGCCCGTTCGGTATTGCAGGAATATGCTTTTTCAAGTGGTTCTGAATTAGAAATGGAGTTTAGTAAAGATGTATCCGGCTGGGTACGGGATGCTATGGCTGATACCCAAAGAAAGTGGTATGAGGAGGCCGAAGAATCGGAGTCTGCACGTTTGGCTCAGAGTCTATATTTGGATAGCAAATTCTTTAATCAATTTAAAGGACAAATTTCCAAGCAAATACCACTATTCGAGATCGATCGGTATTCCTATTTGGATATTAAGCGACAAGTTGGCCGCTGGAATTCCGAGAAAAAGGAATTGGAGGCGATGTTCGATGAAAAACTTGAATCAGAATATCGCAGTAAAGGTGCTTACTCTGATTCCCGCACAAAGGTTATTAAAACCTTCTTAAATAATGATCTGAATATAGCTGGCGACATTCAGAAAAAAGATTTTTTCGAGGATGCTGATAAAATGGTCAGCCCCAAAAAGCAGACGCCTGAATTGCAGGAGTTCTTCAGCAAGTTTTGTGATTTAATTCACGAAATGAAAGCACAGGGGAGGGATTTCAAGCATATTGTTCAGACTCAGTTTCTCAAAGATACCCGGAATAGATTCGAAAAAATAAAAGCCAGTCAGAATCTGTATTCCTATGATGATATGCTAACGGAGGCAGAACAGGCCTTAATTCATAGTGATACACTTCATGAGGATTTGGGGAAGAAGTTTAAAGCGGCACTTATTGATGAATTTCAGGATACCGATCCTGTGCAATGGAGTATGTTTTCGACGCTTTTTGCGGATTCTCCAACGCATTGTCTCTATCTGATTGGTGATCCCAAACAGGCTATTTATGGATTCAGAGGCGCTGATATCACCACATATCATACCGCGGCTGATTCAGTAAAGGAAAACCGCCGTTTTACTTTGGCTACTAATTATCGTTCTGAGTCTGAATTGGTGGAAGCTGTGAATGAACTGTTCTCTTTTCCGGCGGAAAGGCCATTTAGAACCGAAGCACCTGTCTTTTTTAAGAGTGAGGCACACAAAAAATCCGAGGAAATAATTCCACGATTTCATCTTTCTATCGCTCCCGATATCCCTGAAAATAAGAATCAATCGACAGCTAATATTTCCAGATACACCGCCGGCGATATTTATAAAATTCTGAATCCCGGGGAATATCCTGAATTTCAACTTCCTGATGGCGAATATACTGCCGGTGATATTGCTGTTTTGGTCTATACGCATGTGCAAGCATCCCGAATGAAGCGAGATTTACTGAATTACGGCATCAAATCCGTTACCATCACGCAGGAATCCGTATTCAAATCTCAAGAGGCTGAGGAAATGCGATTTGTGATGAACGCCATGTTGAATCCCAAAGACACCTCTGCTTTGGCAACCTTATTTGGAAGCGGCATTTATAATTGGTCGGCTGCAAAAGTGCGAAAATTTTTGGATGACGAGATGCAATGGACTCATTGGGCCGAGCATTTTTCGGAATGGCGTGAACTTTGGGAAAAGCAGGGCTTCATGGTCATGATGACTCGCTACTTCAAGCAGGAGGATATCTTGAAACGATTGTCTTCCTATCCCGATGGAGAACGAAAACTCACGAATTATTATCAACTTACAGAGTTGTTAGAAGAAGAGAGAAGAAGCGGTGGTTTTAGTCCTCAGTTTCTGTACGATAGATTTATGCGCTTACGCAATGATGAAGCCGCTACCGAAGACTCCGAAGCCGATAAAATGCTTTTGGAAAGCGATGAGGATTTGGTGAAAATCATGACCATCCACAATAGTAAGGGATTGCAGTTTCCTGTAGTTTTTGTGCCTTTTGCCTCAACCAGCACAGTAGATACGTATTTGCCTTATGAATATATAGATACCTCTGAAAATCCCCCGAGAAAAAAGCTGGATGTTAGTGGTTATAAGCCGGAACACGAACTCAGCGTTAAAAATCAAACTATTGCAGAAAAGCTAAGGTTGTTTTACGTAGCCGTAACCAGAGCAAAAAAACATTGTTTTGTTCATTTTCATAACTACGCTTACTCTAATAGAAAAACAGTAAAAACGATATGGACACCCGTTCACTGGCTTTTCGGTTTCGATGATAATCAAAATGTGTCTTACAAAGAGTTTGCCCAAAATCTTGAAGATTGGGGCAAATCATCACCAAATTGTAGAGCCTATCGCGCTGAAAGGGTGTGGGTAGACACTTTGCCCACTGAGGAAGAATCTCAAACTAAGCCATTAGGTAAAGCCGCAAGAGAATTTCCGGAGGATAAAAAACTCAAAGCCAAGTGGCTATTAAGCAGTTACAGTGGCCTAACCCGAAATATGAAAGCTCTGGCTTCTCTGGATACAAACCCTCGGGAAGACGAGGAAGACGAGGATGCGGAGGATAATATTTTCGAAGAAAAAAATCGTAAGGCGGTTACTAATATTTTTGAATTTCCAAAGGGTGCCCGAACCGGAAATTTTTGGCACGATATCTTCGAGAATCTGGATTTTTCGGATAGTTCAGAACTTCCCAATCTTATTCAAAAAGGCATGGTTAAATATGGCTTTGAAGGAGAGGAGTTGTCGGAGATTACCCTCCAAATGGTTGAACGAACTATAGCGAAGAGAATCATCCCGGATACGGATTTGAAGCTCTCAAATCTCAGTTTGAAAGATACGCTTCGGGAGATGGAGTTTTATATAAGTGCCGGTGCTTTTGAGTTGAAGCAAATTGTGGACATCATTCAGGGCGAAAAATCCGAAGAAACCAATGAGGAAAACTCAAAAATCTATCTAAAGGGATTGATTGATCTCGTTTTCCGGCATAATGACCAATATTACATTTTGGATTACAAAAGTAATTATCTGGGCTCAGAAATCATCGATTATTTGCCGCAGAATTTGGAAAAAGCCATGAGTAGTAATAACTACGACGTGCAATATCATTTATACACTTTGGCTTTGCATCGCTATTTGGAAAAGCGCCTGCCAAATTATGAATACGAGCAACATTTTGGTGGCGTCATATACTTGTATTTGCGAGGTATTAACGAGGAGAATCAAGCGGGTATTTTTCTGACCAAGCCCGATAAAAACCGAATTGTAACTATGGATGAGGTCTTGCGATGAAACTGGAAAAACTACTTCAGGATTTACAGGAATTAAAAGCACTTGGCATATTGGCTGATATTGATGTGCATACTGCTAAGTTCCTCGCAGGAAAAGCCAACCACCATCAGACTGAAACCGCACTTGCCGGGGCTTTCTTGAGTTGGATGAGCCGTCAGGGACACGTAGGGATATCTCTAAAAGACTGGGATGGCAAACCACTTTTTCACGATTATGAGCGCTCCGTGGAAGATGCGCCTGAAATATTTGG
>SKIC01000202.1 GCA_007116685.1 Balneolales bacterium | reverse complement strand
TATCACAATAGATGGTATTGTATTAAATGGAAATGAACTTGCTATCCGTCGCGGTTCAGGTGAGTATTACGAAGTAGATGGAACCCGATTGAGTTTGCGCACTGGCAGAGCCCTATTCCCCGGACAAACTTCTGAAATTGAAATAGAGTATGAATTTAAAATCCCGGAATCAGGTATTGGTGGCAGAATGGGCTATAGCCGGGATAATTTGTTCTATATCGGCTATTGGTATCCTCAAATGGTTGTGTATGATGATATCGTTGGGTGGCACCCTGACCCCTATCTCGGGCTTGCAGAATTCTATCATGGTTTTGCTACGTACAATCTTTCTATCACAGCTCCTGAGCAATGGATAGTTATGGCCACCGGAGATTTTCTGAATCCGGAAGAAGTTCTACAAGAAAGAATTGTCGAGCGAATGAATCAGGCATACCAATCTGATACCGTAGTCCGAATCGTTTATCCCGATGATTTTGCCAATGTTACGCTCTCCGGCGATTCAGAAGGATTACTCACATGGAAGTTTTTTGCAACTGATGTGCGAGATGTTGCTTTTAGCGCTACGAAAGAGTCGATTTGGGATGGAGCCAGAACATCCGTTGGAGACTTAACCGGGGATGGATTTGACGACTACACTAAAATAAACACCTTTTGGCGTCAAGAAGCCCCACTATGGAGCGAAGTGACCGAATATCAGCAGCACGCTATTCGTTTTCTATCCGAAATGACCGGCTTTTCCTATCCATGGCCACATATGACTGCCGTTGAAGGCGCTGATATTATTGGTGGAGGTATGGAATTTCCAATGATGACGGTTATGGGAGATTATAATCGTCTGGGAGCAAGAAGATTGTATGGAGTTACGGCTCACGAACTCGCGCACATGTGGGTACCATTAATTGTAAGCACAGATGAAAGACGCTACAGCTGGTTGGATGAAGGAAATACTTCCTTTAGCACCAATGAAGCACTAGCTGATTTTTATGCCGGCACAGATGCTCATGCCAATTCACGCAGAACCTATATAGCATTTGCTTTAAGTGGGGCGGAAGGCCCAATGATGAGAAGATCAGATTTTCATTACTCACGTCAGGCTTTTGGCGTAGCTTCTTATGCTAAACCTGCAACCATTCTTCAGGCATTACGAGGTGTTCTGGGTGAAGAAATTTTCTGGGATGCCTATCGCACGTTTATAAATAAATGGGCTTTTAAGCATGCGTATCCCTGGGATATGTTTGCAACTTTTGAGCGTGTAAGTGGCGAGGATTTGTCTTGGTTTTGGAGAACTTGGTACTACGAAACCTGGATAATGGATCAGGCTATTTCCAGAGTGGAAGAAAATTTAGAAGAAAAGTACACAAAAATTGAAATCCGCGATCTCGGTGACGCAATAATGCCTGTCCATATAACGATAACTCATCAGGACGGAAGAGAATCATTAAAAATTATTGATGTGAATACTTGGTTAAAAGGAAAAAGAACGGTAGAAATAGAAATCCCGGAAACGGGTTTGCAGCGTTTGGAGATTGATGCAGCGCGAATGTTTCCGGATGCGGACAGAAGAAATAATGTTTGGGTAAGAGAAGAATGAGCGATGATTTAGAAGTTAAATTACCCTGGTATCTGCGGATAACGGTAGTTCTGTTTGGGGTTACGTTACTTGTGTATGGCATGATTGTAGCCAAACCGGTATTGGTGCCTTTCTTATTTGCTCTCTTTTTTGCCATTTTGTTATCCCCATTTTGTGGATGGCTTGAGGGAAAAAAGATACCTCGTCCGCTTGCTGCTCTCTTTAGTATTCTTTCCGGTTTAGCCATATTTGCCGGAGTTGTCTTTTTCTTTTCCATTCAATTAACCGGCTTTGTAGATGATATTGGTTTGATAGAAGAACGAATTCGGTTTTTGTTTACTGAATTTGAAAATCTCTTTATTACCTACTTCGACTTTGATCCTGAAAACTTACTGACATCCTTGCAGGATGGTATTATTGGTTTTATCAGAGAAAATGCTTCTAGCTTAACACAGGGAGCATTGTCAGCAGCATCAACGATAACGATGGTTTTCCTCATACCTATCTACATGTTCTTATTGATGATCTTTAGAGATTTTTTGAAGACATTTGTGATGAAAGCCGTTGCACGTGGCGATGAGGCAGAAGAAAAAAGAGTTAGCAAGGTAATCAACAACATCAAAAGCGTCATTCAGAATTACATTACGGGGATGTTTATCGTAATCTGTATTCTAGCCGTTTTAAACTCAACAGCTCTGTTAATAATAGGTGTCAATCACGCTATTTTCTTTGCTGTTTTTGCAGCCCTGTTGAATGTAATCCCATTCGTTGGCCCACTTCTTGGTTCCGTTCTACCCATTATATGGGCTCTGATAACCATGGATTCTTTGATTTATCCGATTGCTATTCTATTGAGTTTTTATGTTATCCAGCTTTTTGAAAGCAATTTATTTACTCCAACCATTGTGGGTAGAAAAGTGAGTATGAATCCCTTAGTCACCTTAATTTTGATTTTTACAGGTGCCCAAATTTGGGGATTGGTTGGTATGATTCTGTTTATCCCTTTCGGCGCCATATTAAAGGTTATTTTTGATGAGGTAGAATCCTTGAATGCCTATGGATATTTACTAGGCTCGGTAGCTACGGATACACAGACGAAAAGTAGAATGGCAGAAAAAGTCAGCGAATTTTCAGAAAAGATTAGCAGTGGTAAGAAAAAGAAAAAAGATAAATCTGTTAATAACCCGTTTGCGTGATTGTATCAATTCAAGGTAGGAAAGGCTCTTTTCATCATATAGCTGCTAACAATATCATTCAGCAAGATTATGAGCTTTTGTCGCGGGATACGTTCAGAGAAATTTTTGAAGATTTAAAATCAGAAAAAGCCGATGTGGGGATAGTAGCAATAGAAAACTCCATTGCCGGTTCGCTGAGTTATAATTTTGATTTACTTTCTGAATATCGCTTTCCTATTGTTGGCGAAGTTTTTTTACGGATATCCCATCATTTAATGGCATTGGATGGACAGTCTATCGAAGATTTAGAACAGGTTTGGTCACACCCGATGGCGATTGAGCAGTGTCGTGTGTTTTTGCGTAAACATCCACACATAAAAATAGTGGACCAGGAAGATACCGCAGGCTCGGCAGAGCGTATAGCAAATGAGCAAAAAACGGCTACCGCCGCCATTGCAGGAAAACTAGCAGCTGAATTATATGGATTGAATGTGCTTTCAGAAAACATAGAAACCGATCCTAATAATTACACCCGTTTTCTTGTATTTGCAAAAGAGCCTGCAAAACTAAAAGTGCCGCCTGAGACCGAATACAAAACAACCTTATATACCGCTATTTCTCATAACCCGGGTTCTTTGGTGGATTTCCTATTGGTGCTTAGAAAATATGGCATCAATATGAGCAAGATAGAATCGCGACCACGAACCGGCGAGCCATGGCATTATGATTTTTATCTCGACCTTGCAGGAAAAATACTGCCCGAAACGCATAGTGCACTTTTCAAAGAATTACAGGAAAAGAGCACTTTTCTCCATATTTTAGGCGCTTACCCCATCGTTTATTCCGAATTTCATACCTAAGGACATTTTTTGGCTATCGAAGCAAAACAAACATATTTCGCAAAAAGCCTCTCTGGTTTTGAATCACTACTGGTAGAAGAAATAACCTCTCTTGGCGGTCACAACGTCACAGAACGTAATCGTGGAGTGTATTTTGATGCCACCGAATTTGAAATGTATCGAATTCTTGCGCATACTCGTCTTGCCCTTCGCATTTTACTACCCATTATTGAAGGAAATATAGAAAACGAAGAAGAGCTCTACGAATTGGTGCGTTCTACGGATTGGCACGATCGTTTATCTCTCAAACAAACCTTTGCTGTTGATACGGTAACCATGCACAGTAAAATGAACCACAGTATGTTTCTTTCCCTCAAAACGAAAGATGCTATTGTGGATCAGTTTCGGGATAAATATGATATTCGCCCCGATGTAAATCCCAAAGACCCGGATGTCCGGGTACATTTGCATATCAGTCAGGAAGGATTTGCTTCCATTTCCTTAGATGCTTCCGGTCATAGTTTAAACCAGCGGGGATATCGCGTAGGCGGTGGCCGTGCTCCCTTAAACGAAGTGCTTGCTGCCGGGCTCATAAAAATGAGTGGCTGGGATCCCGATACCTATTTTGTAGATCCTATGTGTGGTTCAGGTACGCTCTTAATTGAAGCCGCACTCATGGCTAAAAGAAAAGCGCCGGCTTTGCTGGATCAGGAGTTTGGTCTTTTCAGATGGCCTTATTTTCGTCAGGCTTTATGGCAGCAAGTGATGGATGAAGCAAGAGGGATGGTAATTAGAGATGTAGATTGGATTGAGGGTGGTGATAATGATGTGAAAGCAGTTGAAATCGCCAGAAAAAATATCCGCAAAGCTAGACTCACCCATGATATTAAAGTAAAATTGAGAGGCATTGACCGCACCTTTATTCCGGAAGGAAAAGGAATCATCATGTGTAACCCACCCTATGGAAGGCGAATTGGTGATCAGGAAGAAATGCGAAAATTATACAAAACCATGGGTCACACTCTGAAATACAAAGGTCGTGGATATACGTTTTGTGTGATTACTTCGGATGTCAATTTTAAAGAGCATATCCCACTAAAGCCAAAATCTATTGTTCCGGTAATGAATGGGCCGCTCGAGGCAGAATTTCTGACTTTTGAGATAAGCTGATTGTCGCGGGACTAAGCCGAAAAACCTCAGGATTTCACTATCATAGCATTTTATTCCAGTTTGTTTGGCATGGCAATATCTTAAGTGCAAGGAACAAAGCATCCCAAGAAAGCGTTAGCGAGAGCGTTAAAAATCCAGCTGAAAAAACTGTATTTTAGCCTGTTATTTAAAACGGTATTAAAAACTCACAAATCACTACTTACTGTTAAATAAAAATTGATGTTTTCAAGAAAGAAGTTCGAAACCAAGGATCGCATTATCAAAGGGGTAACCAATAACGGTGAATTCAAAATAACCGTGGTTAAGGCGACAGATGTAATTAAGACAGCGCAAAAAAGACATGAATTGTCCTTTTTGAATACGTTGCTTCTTGGCAGAACTATGATGGGAACCATGTTGATGGCTTCCAATTTAAAAGGCGAAGAAAGAATCCAGGTTCAAATAGAAGGCAATGGCCCTTTACGAAGATTGGTTGCTGAAGCCACATCTAATGGAGAAATAAGAGGATATTCAAGTGATCCGGAACTGGAATTGGATTATTCCACAGAAACATCCTGGGGAGAAGCTTTTGGTCCGGCTTTGCTTAGTATAACCAAAACGCTGTATAACGAAGCAAATCCTGTATCCGGAATGGTAGAGTTAGTGAATGGAAATATTAACGATGATATAGCCTATTACCTGAAACAATCAGAGCAGGTTGATTCTGCAATTTCACTGGATGTGGGTTTTGATGAGGAAGGAAATATCACTCATGCCGGTGGAATTTTAATCCAAGCCTTGCCCGATGCTACTGATGAAAATCGAGTTATCATTGAAGAAAATCTAAAGAACGTACCTCAGGTTAGCCGTCTATTATCTGATGGGCATTATATAGATTCCATCATGGATATGGCAGGCACATCATTTGGAGTAAAAGAACTGGACCGCTACCCTGTTGATTTCTTCTGCCGTTGCAATAAAGACCGTTTTGTAAATGCATTAGCCATGATACAAATGGACGAATTGGAAGCTATGCAAGACGATGGTCAGGAATTGGTGTGCCATTATTGCAATGAAAAGTATCTCATTCCAAAGGAAGAAATTCAGAGCATTGTAAAGAATGCCCGTATTAAAATGAACTGATATAGTGGAAATCCTTGAACGGCATAATCGATGCACTTGGTGCAATCAACGCATTTATAGCGATGATAAGCGTGCCAGATTCTGTTCTCAGGATTGCCTGAAAGAGTTTGAAAAATCCAAAGGATTAGGGAAATCACAAAATCAGTTTTCATTTAGTTCTGAGTTATCGGAATTGCAATCTATGGTAGTAGATTTTGCAAAAGCCTATACGGAAACTGATGAAGAACAACGCCTGCAATTTTATGAGCAGGTTGTAGAACGCACGGCAACCGTTCTGAAATGGATTAATGCGAGTTCTTTGGAGTACGAGCAGAGAACCGAAAAAGAATTGATTGAAATTCGCAAAGAAAATGAATCTCTGGAGCGAAAACTGAATCGATTGCTGGAACGTGCTGCTGAGTTAAAAAAAGAAAACAAGACCCTGCGTTCTAAGGTCAAATCAATTTCCGTAGACACGCTCACGCTGTGCAGATTGATGCTGGGAGTAAACGAAAAAGCACTAAAGCCGGAAATCAAAAAGGCATATCGTCAAAAGGCTAAATTAGTCCATCCAGATTCAGGCAGTGGCGATGCGAATCTATTTAAAGCCGTAACTCAGGCTATGATGCTTTTGCTTGCTCATGAGGAGATGTCTCGTGAATAATCGTAAAGCTGATTATTTCAGTATTTTCTCAACTACGTTTTCGACCAAGTAGAATCCCGGTTTTTGTTGCGCAAGCCACTCCGCAGCTTTAACCGCACCGGAAGCAAAACCGTCTCTTGACCTGGCTCTGTGAGTGAGCTCAATGTCATCAAAAGGTGAGTTAATACGCAGGGTATGTTCTCCAAAAACAGAACCAAGTCGTTGTGCGGTAACATAGAGTGTATTTTCATCAGCGGGCTGGCTTTCCGGAAGCACAAAAGATTCGTTCTTCTGTTTGGTACTCTCTTTTCTCCAAAGTGAAGACATGGTTTTAGCGGTACCACTTGGAGCATCAACTTTTTGAGTATGATGAATTTCGTGCATGGCGGCATGAAATAAATCAGAGGAACCAAATAACTCCGCAGCTTTTTGGGTGAGCTTCATAAATAGCTGAACGCCTAATGAGAAATTTGAGCCATATAAAATGGGAGTGTTGTGGGCTTTAGCGGTTTCATCCAATTTTTCGTCAATTTCCCAGCCGGTAGTGCCAATAACTATAGGCTTATTAGCAGAAAGAGCCCAGGAAAGATGCTCTTGCATAGAATCAGGATGCGAAAAATCTATGATTGCATCACAATCAGCGAGTACAGAGACAGGGTTGTCAATTTCCTTTTGCTGAGGATCAATAATAGTGGAGATGGTATGTCCACGTTCCTCTGCGAGCTCAGCAATTCGCTTGCCCATTTTTCCGTAACCAAGTAATGCAATCCTCACAACTAGTACTCCTGATTAATTAACATGCTCAAAAAATGAAGCATGCAGTTTTTGAACAGCATCTATCGTATTAAAATCATCTACTACAATGGAGAGATTGATTTCTGAACTACCTTGCGAAATCATTCTGACAGGAATTTCTGCTACAGCTGTAAAAACACTTTTTGCCAATCCTTTACTTGTTAAGAAGTCATGACCAACCAAACAGATTAAGGTTTGATTTT
The DNA here is from genome assembly GCA_007116685.1 of Balneolales bacterium. GTDB lineage: Bacteria > Bacteroidota > Rhodothermia > Balneolales > Natronogracilivirgulaceae > SKIC01. Next base: position 15,722 of record SKIC01000202.1, on the reverse strand, counting down.
TAGTAACTGTAACCTCACCAAATTGCTCCAATTCCTTGAGAGCTTGCTCAAGATTTGTATCATTATCAACAGACATTGAGATAGAAACTTCAGAAGTAGTTACCAAATCCACTGAGATTTTATTTTTCTCAAAAGTTGAGAAAACGCCGGCCAAAAAACCGTAAGCCATCAACATTCTGGAAGAACTAATCGTGATGATAGTGATATTTCTTTTAAAGGCTATCGCACGAATATCGCCGGTATCAGGTGCTTCTGAGCTGATTTTTGTGCCGGGATGCTCAGGCTCAAACGTATTTTTGATAACAACCGGAATATTCAACTCAATTGCCGGCTGAATGGTAGCCGGATGTAAAATTTTGGCACCAAAATAAGCCAACTCCGCAGCTTCTTTGTAAGTGATTTCCGGGATATTGTGCGCAGCGTTGACAAAACGTGGGTCACAAGTGTACATTCCACTTACGTCAGTCCAGATTTGTAATTCCTTAGCACGGATAGCATTTGCAATCAGTGAAGCAGAAAAATCCGAACCCCCACGCCCAAGCGTTGTAATTTCACCCAGCTCATTTTGCCCATAGAACCCACCGGTAATAACAAAATTACCATCGTTTAAGGATTGAATAATTAATTCGGAGTTTTTCCTCAATGTAGGCATGTGTGGAACTGCTTTGCCGAATGTGCTGTCTGTAAAAACGATATCGGAAGCATCCATAAACACGGTTGATAAACCTAAAGACTGACCACATAATGGTAAAAGATAGGATGATAATCTTTCCCCAAGACTGGAAACCGCATCAAGAGTTCTGGGACTTAATTCACCAAGCGTGAAAATTCCCAATAAGAAATGATCAAGGGTTTTAATCTGCTTCTGAATCCATACCTGACCTTCGTTTTTAATTCTTTCCTGGTCTTGCTTGCCGTACTCATTAAGGAAGTTATTAAGAATCCGATCGTGCTTTTCTTTGAGATGCTTGCTGATAGTAATGGCTTCTTCGTAAGAACCGGTACGGGCAAGTTCGGCCGCCTCAAGTAGTGCATTTGTTGTTTTACTAGTGGCTGATACAACCGTTACACTACTTCCACTATCGCTAATAATATCGAGTATTTGCTTCCATGAATGTTCGTCGGCCATGGAAGTGCCGCCAAATTTTAATACGTTCATTTTTGTAAGGGCAAATTTTCTAAATGCTGAATAAGCGTATACGATGCCAAAGCGCAGGTACCGCTTAAAATGGACTCGTCAATGTCAAAATAATTGCTGTGAAGTGCATGTGCCGTACATTCTGATTCGCAAGTACCCACTCGAATAAATAAACCGGGTACTTCATGCGTATAGAAAGAAAAATCCTCTGCTCCCATACTTTGGTCTTTGGTTATAAATGCAGACCGTCCAAGATTTTTGCGTACTATATCTTTAAAGTGTGAAAATAATCGCTCATTGTTATATACCGAGGGTGCACCTTTTCCAAAATCGATAGAAATATCAACATCATATACTTTGGCTGCCGCTTCTGCTATTTCAGTAACCTTTTTTCGGATGAACCTGCGTTCAGTGTCACGAGCAGAGCGCGCAGTACCTGTAAAATAGACTTCATCCGGGATTACGTTGATAGCATATCCTCCGTGAAACATACAAATAGAAATCACAGTGGGGTGTAGTGCATCGGTGATTCTACCAGAAATTTGGTAAATCTGGCTCATTACCTGATGTGCAATCCAGATAGTATCTCTGCCTAAATGTGGTCTTGCAGAATGGGCGGTGTGTTCTGTCTTTATAGTAATCTTGAATGCATCGAAGGCAGCTGTTTCCTCTTTCGGGCGCATACCATATGTGCCGGAGGGTAAATTGGGATCACAATGCATGGCATAAACAGCACTTACATCTTTCAGGACGCCGTCCTCAATCATCACTGGGGCGCCGCTTGGGTTACATTCCTCTGCTGGCTGCCAAAAAATTCTGATAGTCCCTTTAATGTGATCACGATGCTGATTCAATAAACTAGTAATTCCCATCGCCACAGTGCTGTGCACATCGTGACCACACATGTGACCAAAGCCATCAATCTTGGATTTATAAGGAACTTCTTTTTGATCACTGATGGGTAGAGCATCCATGTCAGCTCGCCAGGCAATTGTGGGACCCGGCTGTGTGCCTTTTATATCAACATAAAAACCATTTTTGGCGAGTGGAGAAGAGCAAGTGAGTCCCATTGCTTGCAACATATTTCGCAATCGCTCTGAAGTACCCTCCTCATTCCATCCTACTTCCGGATACTGATGTAGCGTTCGTCTGAGGCTAATCAGGTTTTCCTGTTTGGTTGCGGCTTCTTTTTGTAAGGTAGTGAGTAGGGGCTCCATATATTGTTTTGGAACTCAAGAATTTCTTTAAATAAAAAATGCTCCAAAGTTATTCTGGAGCATTTTTAAAGATACGAAAAGATGGTCAATAAATCAGTTTACGCACTGAATGAAGTGCCGCAACCGCATGTAGAGGTAGCTTGTGGATTATTGAATACAAAACCTCGGTTATCAAGCCCATCAAAAAAGTCGATTACGATTCCTTGCAGATACATTAAATGCCGCTTATCAACAATTATGGAAACTCCTTGGGAATCGTAAAGTAAGTCGTTTTCGTTTTTGTGATCAAAACCAAGTTCGTAACTCATACCTGCACAACCGCCACCTTTTACAGCAATACGAAGATATTGGTCATCGCCTATAGATTCATCAGTTCTGATTTTTGCTACTTGCTTAGCGGCATTTGTGGAAAGTTGAACTGTTTCAAGTTGGTGAGTGTCTGTTGACATAAGCATAGTTGTTTTATTTGTATCAAGTCTAAATATACGGGATGGGTAGTGGCATGTCAAACATCGCAGTTTGCGTTGCCATTCCAATAAAAATTACTTTTCCTCTTTGTCTTGCTTGGAAAAAGTAAAGTAATCGTAGCGTTTTCCGTTGAATAAGGATAAAACGCCTGCGCTTACCAAATCGACTAATTTATGTGAGGCTTGATTTCTGCTAATATCTACAAGATTGGCAAATTCCCGTACAGTTATCTTCCCATATTCGTTGAGAAAGCGAAATAGTTTTTGTTCAAATGGACCGTATTCGAAAGTAACCCCAACCGGAGATTGAGATTTTTTCATCAACCGCTCTGTTTCTCTACTGGCACGCACGCTTTTATCATCAATCCTGATGAAAACTTTTCTTTTCCCATTCTCAGAGCGCATATAAACAGGCTTTTTTTGCGACTCTTTTATTTTTGCTATGATAACCTCCCGCTTTTTGAAAGGCAGAATTTCGAAACTGTATTCTATGTGAGGGCTACATAAATCCTTGGCTGCTTGCTCCAGGAGAAATTCCTGTTCATGATAACTTTCCACGCCTACAATAGACAAATCATCATCAACTCCAATTAGCAATGTACCACCATTTGTGTTAGCGAATGCGGAAATCTCTCGGGCAATTTTTTCGGGGGTTGAAATTATTCTTTTAAATTCGAGGTACTTTCCTTCTCCTGTTTGAACAAGCTGTTTTAAATCTCGAATAGATAAATCTGAAGCCTTAGGAGGCTCATAAGAATACATGGCAATTTATTTTCAAAGAAATTGGAATGAGCGTCTTGCAGTGGGAACGAGATTAAATGATGATTTCGTCTTTTAAATCTCGAGTCATAAGTTGACTAACAGCAACATCAGGAGGAACATTCTCAAAAAGTACACGATACACAGCTTCGGTGATAGGCATTTCCACCCCGAGCTTTTGTGCCATGCCATACACCGATTGCGTAGTTTTAACGCCTTCTGCAACCATGTTCATATCCTTGATGATTTCATCAAGCTTTTTCCCTTTACCAATTTCATAGCCCACAAATCGGTTTCTACTGTGCTTACTTGTGCACGTTACGATCATATCGCCAATACCGGCTAATCCTGAAAAAGTATCTGATGAGGCACCTAATTTCATCCCAAGTCTTTTGATTTCAATTAAGCCTCTGGTTAATAATGCAGCTACAGCATTATCACCTAATCCAGCACCATCACAAGCTCCTGCTGCAATAGCGATTACGTTTTTTACAGAACCAGCAATCTCAACACCGAGCATATCGTGATTTACGTACACCCGGAATCGGGATGTGCTAAACACTTGCTGAATAAGTTTGGCTGTGCTTTTACTATTGGCAGCAGAAACAACCGTGGTAGGCTTCTTTTCACAAACTTCTTCGGCGTGGCTAGGGCCATACAAAACACCAATATGATCTTCGTTAATGACATCCCCTAAAACTTCGCTTAAAATTTGAGTAGGCGTCAAAAAACTTTCTTGTTCAATTCCTTTAGCCACATTTACAATAATTTCATCGCCAGTGAGCATCGGTTTAATTTTTTCCGCTACTGAGCGAATAGCATGAGAAGGAGTGGCAAAAACAATAAAGTTTCTATCCTTAATACATTCCCTGATATTTAAATTGGCCTTTATAGCCGGTGCTAAGGTTAGATGAGGAAGATAAAACTGATTTCTATTTTCACGGTTGATGCTGTCTGCAATTTCTGGTTCGCGTGCCCACAAAATTACATCGTGCCCTGCATCATTTAGAACTACGGATAGCGCAGTTCCCCAACTTCCGGCACCAATAATTACTGTTTTCATAAATCTGCAAATTACTCGTTTAATTTTCCTTTTGCCGGGCTGAAAGAGGAAATTCTATTCTCATTTCCTGCTAACAAGCGACTAATGTTATCCTTGTGCTTGAATACAATAAATAGTGCAATAATACTGGTTAGAACGATGAGGCTACCATCGATATCCATTCCTATGAAATATCGCATAACCAATAAGGTAATTGGATAGGCCAGAGAAGCTATAATGGAAGAAAGTGATACGTATCGGCTAGTACCTAATACTATGAGAAAAACAGCTAATACAATCGAAATGGAAATAGGCTCAATGGCAAATAGCATTCCTGCTGCAGTAATAACCCCTTTGCCACCCTTAAAGTTAGCATACAGAGGATACATGTGCCCTGTAATAGCAGACATCCCTGCAAGTAGCTGGATGAATATTTCTGTCTCCCAGGGCCCTACAGTTTCTGGAACACCGCCAAAAGTATAAGCGATTGTACTTATATAACCTGCAGCCACAAATCCCTTGGTCATATCAATGAGCGCAACTACGCTACCGGCTTTCCAGCCTAATACGCGAAAAGTATTTGTTGCACCTGCGTTTCCGCTTCCATGTTCACGAATATCTACCTTTTTATAAATTTTGCCTACCCAAACAGATGTTGGAATAGAGCCTAACAGGTAACTAAGTAAGATAACAGCGAGAAACGAAAGCAAACCAATACCTCGGTAAAATTATTGTGTTCTTAGACTTATAATATAGTAACACAAAAAAACTTTACCAGTATTGTATTTTAGAAAAAAGTGTTAACAGGGATTAGAGATGCCGTTCAGCATGATAAGAAGAGCGTACCAAAGGACCACTTTCAACGTGCTCTATCCCCATGGCTTCCCCTTCTTTTTTGTATTTGGCAAAAAGGTCGGGGTGTATCCATTCTTTAACATCAAGATGCATTTTGGTGGGCTGCATGTATTGACCTATAGTTAACACGTGGACTCCGTGATCAACACAGTCCTTCATCAATTCCATTACTTCATCTTCTTTTTCACCAAGACCAACCATGATACCGGTTTTAGTTCTGAGTCCGTCTTCATTTGAGCGTTTAAGAAGTTCTAAAGAGCGCTCATATTTAGCTTGTGGTCTTACCTGGCGATATAGGCTGGGAACGGTTTCCAGATTGTGGCTGAGGATGTCCGGACGAGCTTTCATTACAATTTCTAATGCTTCCCAAATGCCACGAAAATCAGGGATAAGAACTTCAGAAGTAATACCTTCATCGTGAAGTCTGCGGATAACTTCAGCAAAAATGGGTGCCCCGCCATCTTTACGCTCATCACGATTTACTGAAGTAATAACAGCATGTTTCAATCCCATCAACTTAGCAGCTCTGACAACGCGGTTTGGCTCATCCCAATCTAATCCTTGTACGGGGCGACCCGTTTTAACGGCACAGAATCCACAAGAACGAGTGCAAACGTCACCAAGAATCATAAAAGTTGCTGTACCGGCACCCCAACACTCTCCCATATTTGGACATCGGGCTTCAGAACAAACCGTATTCAAAGAATGCTCCTGAATAACATTGTTTACGTGTTTGAAACTTTCTCCGGAAGGAAGTTTTACGCGTAACCAATCCGGACGGCGTTGACTTTCTTTTGGTGGTGCTATTACATCTAATTCTTTAAGCATGATACGTAATGGAGGTTTTGATTAGCGGTAATACAGTTAATCTCTGTAAAATAGGTGTTTATTCAGATTGTAAATGAGGGATGTTATCATCCTGAATGATTGTAACATTAAAAACGTCAGCAAAATTCTTAATAACCTTCTCTTTGACTTCATCCAAAGATACGTAGCGATTAAGAAGTTCTGATAAACTTGTTACTTTTTTATCAGAGATACCACAGGGGATGATATTGCTGAAATAGTCGAGTTGGGTAGAAACGTTCAATGCAAATCCATGCATGGTTACCCAACGGGAGCATTTAATGCCCATGGCACAAACTTTAGCATGGCCCACCCAAACACCTGTCGCACCTTCTGAACGCCCTGCATTGATGCCATATTCTGCACAAACTCTAATAATAACTTCTTCGAGATAACGCAGATATTTATGGATATCAGTGAAATGCCGATCTAAATCTAAAATAGGATATCCAACCAATTGGCCTGGTCCGTGGTAGGTAATGTCGCCACCTCGGTCAATTTTCACAAAAGAGGCATTTGCAGAGGCTAGTTCATCTTCGGTTTTGAGCAAGTTTTTCACATCACCACTTTTTCCAAGTGTATATACATGAGGATGTTGAACAAATAGGAGTACGTCATCCGACCTCTCGCCTTCAAAAGTTCCTTTTCTGACAGATACTTTTTCGTCAATAAGTTTTTGCTGGATGGTTTTTTGAAGATCCCAGGTTTCTTGATAGGGAGCTAGTCCTAGATCTGTAATACGTAAAACAGCCATAGAAAAAATAAGGTAGCCTCAATCTGCTTGAGACTACCTATTCTGGTGATAATTCATCATTGGGTTCAAAATAAAAACCCAACTAATACTACTTTTTAGGTGGTTGTGTACCTAAATGGATTCCTTCATAATAAGCTTCAGCCGCAGCTTCCATTACTGCCTCAGACAGTGTTGGGTGCGGATGAACTGATTTGATGATTTCCTGTGCAGTGGTTTCCAGTTTACGAGCAGCTACCGCTTCAGCAATAAGCTCAGTGGCTTCTGCACCAATGATATGACAACCAAGCCACTCACCGTACTTTGCATCAAAAATTACTTTTACGAAACCTTCATTGTGTCCGATTGCAGATGCTTTACCGCTGGCTGCAAAAGGAAATTTCCCAACTTTGATTTCATAACCTGCATCTTTGGCAGCTTTTTCAGTGTAACCTACTGATGCAACCTGAGGTTGGCAATAGGTACAGCCAGGAATTCCTTCATAATCAATCTCACCCGGATGATGACCCGCTAATTGCTCAACGAGATTGATACCTTCGTGAGTTGCTTTGTGAGCCAACCAAGGAGCTCCAATAACATCACCGATGGCATAAACGCCATCAACGTCGGTCTTGTAGGTTTTTTTATCAACAACGATAGAATCGCGATCGGTTTTAACGCCAATTTTTTCAAGTCCGATGTCTTCAATATTGCCGGTTACACCAACAGCTGAAAGTACAACATCGGTTTCAATTTCCTGATTGCCTTTAGGGCCTTTAACAGTAACAATTACCTTTTTGCCTTTTTTCTCAACTTTTTCAACCGAGCTTTCGGTAAGGATATTCATCCCCTTCTTTTTGTAGATTTTTTGAAGCTCTTTGCTTACGTCTTCATCCTCTACTGGCAAAATGTGTTTTTGGAGTTCTACAATCGTTACTTCTGTACCAATAGTGTGATAGAAGTAGGCGAATTCAATACCGATTGCACCGGCACCCATAATGACCATATTCTTTGGCTGCTCATCCATCGTCATTGCTTCGGTAGAGCCAATAACAGTTTTTCCATCAATTTTGATATGAGGCAATTCACGGGTTCGAGCTCCGGTAGCAATAATAAAATGCTTGGCTTTTACCCGGTTCGTTTCTTTCCCGTTATCATCAACAACTTTGAGTTCTTTTGCTGAATCAAAAACACCCTTTCCTCTGATAACCTCAATTTTATTAGCTTTCATCAAGAATTCGATGCCTTTGCTCATTTTATTAGCAACGCCACGACTGCGTTTGATGATTTTAGGGAAGTCTGTTTTGTAATTATCTACTACAATACCGTGGTCTCCGGCATGGGTGATATATTCAAATACTTCAGCAGATTTTAATAATGCTTTGGTAGGGATACAACCAATATTTAAGCAGACTCCGCCTAGATCTTTCTTTTCAATAATACTTGTTTTAAAGCCTAACTGGCTGGCACGTATTGCGGCAGCATAGCCACCCGGGCCAGAACCAATTACGCAAACGTCAAATTCTTTAGCCATTCGTATTCCTGATTAAATGTGTTATTTGTGTAATATGATGGCGGAAAATAAGCATTCTTTAGCACTTTATTAAGCTAAAGCCATGATTAGGTGATTAACCACTAAATTTTAATAAATATTTATTTTGCGGGAAATTTTTAGAAAGATTAATTATTATCTTCAGATAAAGATGTTGTATTGTTTTCAAGTCGCATATGTAAATTTAGTCTCACTAATAGTAAGGACTCATAAATTCTTAATATAAGCCTAGGTACTGAAAAATATATTTCATCCCCAACCATCTGAACCAAATAAACTCTTGTCGCATTTTGGGCACTGATTGTCTATAAGTGTTTATAATATTAGATGATTTTAACCCCTAATTTGTTTTCAATGATTAGTTTTCTAATAAAAGCTCAAGTAACTGTATTCTAATCAGAAAACTCAACTTAAATCGTTTTTACTAGAAAGTTTGTAACATAAAAGCTGACGCTACGATTACTAACTATAATCAAATCTTATATTTTGCCGAAGAGTCGTTTTACTCGGGTATGGTTTTTGTTAAGTAGTAGCTTAATCGGTAATATTTATGTCTTGGTATGACAGAATCTATATTTAAATTTTTTACACTTATTGCTGCAAATATTCTACTCATTGCTGGTGTTATACTTGGCTATGGTGTGATGTTTGATACTAGTTTATTTGTGGCGTTAACGGCAATAAATACTGTAAATGAAGCACTTTCCTATTCACATGCTAGTCTGATAAATCTTATATCGAACGAGCCCGGTTTATTATTTGGCTTCCTTTTTTGCTTTGCTGTTGTTGTCTATGATTTAAAGTTATTGATTAGCTGGTGGCGATCCTTCTCATTTACAAAACAGAAAAAATGTACAGTCTGTGCACAAAAAATGTATAGAGAGACGAGAAAGCCTCTTGATAGATTCTTGTCATTTGTCGTACCTGTAAAAAGATACCGTTGTGTTGGCTGCGGTAAAGAGCACTTGATTACTAAAAAGAATAGCGAGAAAACTTCAGATGTACTTGCACCCGTTAGAGTTAATAGCAAGATTTAGAATTTCTTAATCCAAAAACTCATCGGCGGTTCATTGTTTCCAAAACCTTCTCTGCTATAAAGATTTCTAGCTCTGTTATCTATTCTCACTTCCATTGTAATTTTCGAAGCGTCTCTTTTCTTAGCTTCTTGTTGGATGGCATCAAGCAATTTTTTTCCAATTCCTTTCCCTCTATGACTCCTTAGTACAGCCAGATCGTGAACATTTATTACCGGCTTGCCCGAAAATGTAGAAAAACTTTCCACGCAGTTCGCAATTCCAACTACATCCTCATCAATACTAGCCATTAAGGAAAAGAAGTTTCCATTCCTGTTCATTCCATCAATGATATCATCTTTTGCACCTGACGCGAGTGGTTTGTTGAGGCCCATTTCATCCATTGCATAATCATTGAGAACAAAGAATAAAGCATTTCTGTGTGTTTCATTGTCATAAGAAGCTATTTCAATAGCGATTTTAGAACTCTTCATAAGTTTATCTTAAAAATGTGCATATACTTTACTAAGAATCTTTTTTAGACTCGGAAGAATCAACTTTAAATTTGTGTAATTTACGTTACAGTATCATTCTAAACTATTTCAACGCATGATTAAAAGACGACCACACCGATTGCTTAGCATTGCAGCGCTAATTTGTATAATCACAGTTTTAACTACGAATACAACTAATGCAAATGCTTTGGAGAATGATGAACCGAAGGTAGGCTTAGTACTTAGTGGAGGTGGAGCCGCCGGAATAGCTCACATTGGTGTATTGAAAGTGTTGGAAGAAGTCAATATGCCAATAGACATCGTTACAGGCACAAGCATGGGTGGTTTACTAGGAGCACTATTTGCTATTGGTTACACAGCAGACCAAATTTCGGAAGTAGTGTCGGGGGCAGATTGGCGATTATTGTTTTCAGATGAAATAAACAGAGACTTCTTACCACTGGAGGATAAGGTTTTTGAACCCGACTTTCTCATATCTCTGCCTTATGATTATATGAATATCAATTTGCCAATTGGGGCTATTGCAGGACATCAAATTACGAAACTATTCACCCGACTAACTGTGGGTTTTCATGACTATGAGGATTTTACCCAATTGCCACGTCCTTTTGCAGCTATTGCGACTGATATAGAGACCGGAGAAATGGTGGTTTTAGATAAAGGTTTCTTACCCCTGGCAATGAGAGCAAGCATGTCTATTCCTTCGGCATTTACTCCAGTTGAAATTGATAATCGATTTCTTGTAGATGGTGGTTTGGTTCGCAACCTCCCTGTTCAGAATGCCAAAGACCTAGGCGCAGATTTTATTATTTCGGTGAATGCAAGTTCTAGTATAAAGAATCGAGAAGACCTTGCTGGCCTTCAGGATATACTTGCCCAGACCATTGCGATTGCCATACGTCCAAATATGGATGAACAAAAAGAATACAGTGATATTCATTTTACGCCTGATTTGGGTGATTTAGGATTCACAAGTTTTTCAGATATTTCCAGATTGATTGATGCCGGGTATGAAGCTGCACTCGAGAAAAAAGATTTACTTCAAAATATTGCTGATTCTCTTAACAATCTGAAACCAAGTTATTCAAAACCAGAATCACTTGAATTAATTACAGAATTTGATATCAATAATGTCTCTGTTCGTGGTTTAGACCGTCTTCCTGAAGAGGTGGTGTTGACTGCTTTTGGTGAACTTTCAGAGCTAAAGAGCATCGAAGATATTGAGTCTGGTATCGACAGAATTCAAGCAATGAGATACTTCCACAAAGTATTTTATAAAGTCTTAAAAAACGAGGATGGATCAAGCGACATCATAATTACGGTTGCAGAGCAACAGAATGATCGTTTTAATCTAGGTTTCCGATATGATAATGATACCCGGGCGGCATTATTGCTGAATTTGAGAATTCGTGGTAGAATTTTACCTTTTTCAACTCTGCGTTTAACAGCCAGGCTTGGTGAAGAATTACAATTTCAGGTGCAAAACCTAATGTACACCAATACCCGACCTAAACTGGCTGTTTATTCAATAGGTGAATACAATGCTAGAGACTATAGTATTTTTGAGGACGAAAACCGTATTGCAAATGTGCAGACCAATTCTATAGTTGGGGAGATTCTATTAGGTCCATTGTATTCAGAAGGTGTTATGGCGGGTTTGGGATATCGCTACGAGTTGTATGAGCAGACCCGCACAATTGGTTTGGGAATGTGGGAAGTAGACTGGACACCCATAAATATTTTCTTTGGTCAGATACTGATGGATGGCTTGAATAGTAACTCATTCCCCACTAGGGGTTTCAAAATGATTGCCAGAACAGAGTGGACAATTCCATTTGTAGAAAATCAAATTCAATTTTCAAGGCATTTTCTCGAATTGGAAAATCGTGCTGGATTCGGCGGGTATTCGTCTTTTATAAGTCAGTTAAATTTAGGTCAGGGGTTTGGCCGAGACCTGCCTTTGCACTACAATTTTTTTATGGGTACTTCCCAAAGTTTTCTGGGATACAGGCGACATGGGTTGAGAGGCAGGGCTATGGTTTCTGCCAGTTTTGGCTGGCAGTATAATGTCTATCCGGATATTTATATCACTACAACTGCCAATTCGGGCAACGTCTTTTCTGAGTTATATGACCCAAGTAATTTTGATGATATACTTTATGGCTGGGGATTGTCTCTTGGATGGGATTCCGTAATCGGGCCCATTTCTGTTACCTATATGGGTAGTCCCAGAAACCCCGGAATAGTAGAGTTCCGCGCTGGATTCGAATTTTAGCCTACTTTGGCAATCAGATAATCTAAATGATCCAAAGTTTGGTCTAAATTATCAGAAACAAATCTATGTGTTCCCAAATCGAGACGAGGGTGATTATACAGTGATCTTTCTTCTTCCAGGGTGTGCATTCGTATGCTAACGCCATGCTTATCTAGTTTTTCAGATATTTTATCAGCATTATTTTTTAGCATTCTGCGTGTAGTTTGATATCCGTGTTCTGCAACTTCTATTCTGTTTTTGAAACTGAACACATTGGTGAAAAACATACGATAATCGTCAGGGTCAGGCTCCATTACTATGATATCAGCATTGGGATATTGCGTGTCGTATGTTTTTAATCCGATTTGCATACGGGAGTGAATCATTGTTCTGAACACTTGGGAAAGCACAGAAGGTAAACCGTTTTGAGTAAGCGACTTTTTCAGCATGTCGTTTACTTTATCTTGCTTTACAAACTCTAATGGTACTATTGGGTTTATACAGAACAGTAGGTTTACGTCTTCTTCCAGTGCAACGCTGGCATGAACTGTTTTTCGTACCACACCATCAACGTACTGGCGACCATCAATTTCAACAGGTAAATACATTAAGGGTAGGGCAGAACTTGCCTGTACTGCTTTTGATATGGGCACATGGGCAAAATCATCATCCCCGAAAACCACGGCTTTTCCGCTATCTAAATCGGTGGCAACAACTCTTAGTTTACGATCCAATTTTCGAAAATCGTCACTGCGACCATCATTATTGAACAACTCTGCTAAATAAGCTCTGAGAGGTTCGTTGTCGAAATATCCAACCGGTAAACTATTAATCAAATGAGACATGGATCCCAATAATGAAATATCTCCCGGCTTTTTTACATATCCCATAAATGAATCAAACATCATTACGGGTAATCCATAGATTTTTTTCCAGTACTCACTTATGGCAGGTTTGAAGAAAGTGGTAGGTTCTATAGGTTGAATCAGTGTCTTTTTGGAGAGCATAATACTGCTCATTTCCCAGGGGGAAACTTTATTTGCCAGACATGAAGTAATTAAAGCACCGGCAGATACTCCAACGTAAACATCAAGGTCATCGAAAGAAACGCCTGTTAAGCTCTCTTCCAGGGCGCAAAGTGCTCCTATTTCGTAGATTGCTCCTTCAACTCCGCCGCCGGCACAAGCGAGTCCTGTTTTTGTTTTCATAACTGATTCCTGCAAATGATTTGTACTGGTAATTCCCTGATGAGGCTATTAAAAAGCGCTTCCACAATATGGTATAAAAATATCCAAATGCAAGTACTCCTGTAAATAAAAAAGGCCAGCCGATAACGGCCGGCCCTAAAAACTAAAAGATACTTTTAGTTACTACTTTTTTGCAGTAGTAGCAGCTGTCTTTTTAGGAGCAGGCTCTTTAGTATCTTTGTCAATTTTATTAGCAAGTGCTTCTACTTGCTTTGTCAAAGTTTGAACTCTGTCGCTGAGTTTGTTTACTTCGTCGCTAGTAGGAACGCCGAGGCCTTTAACTACTTTGGTAACGTTGCTTTCAAACTCATCTTCGGTTTTTTTGAAAGATTCGCTGATCTTCTTTTCAACTTTTTTGTAAGAAGCATTGACGTCAGACATAAGCTCGTCAATTTTTTCTTTGCCTCTTTTTTCGAAGCTTTCACCTTTTCCTACTAAAGATTTGTAAAGCTTTGAGCCTTCTTCTTCTACAGTAGAAAGAGCGCCCAATCCTGCGAGCCATACTTCTCTGGCTTTACCGGATAGTTCGTCTTGTAAGTTTTTTAAGTTGTCTTTTTCTGCTTTCTTGGTACTCATAATAATCCTCCTTAGGATTGTTTTTCGTGTTTATCGCTTAATTCCAGATATTTTCCGTTGAGACGATGAAGTGTGTTTTCTAAGTGTACAATTTTGGATTGTAGCTCATTGATTTCGTCCTGTTTTGGTGCTGAAAACAGACGAGTTAGAGAATCTCGTATCAATAATTCCATATTGTCACGAATTCTGTTTACGCCATCATCTACCATTTTGCTACCCCATCGTATTAATTCGTGAAGTAATTCATCAGGTAATGCGGCGTTTCCTTTTTTTCCTTGTTCCAAAATGATTTGTGTAAGCATCTGATTGGTTAAATCATTGCCATCTTTATCAACAATCTGCACATTCTCACCACTTTTGATTATGGTGGCAATTTGCTCTAATGAGACATACCGACTGTATTCGGTGTCGTAGAGCTTTCTGTTTTCATATCGTTTTATTACACGCATCATTTAATAATTTTCTAAAATCTACTTTAAATATAACGCACTGCGTCAAGAATGTCAAAATAAATTTAATGCACTGCGTCAAAAAGGCGTTGATTATTCCGCCTCTGTAAATAAATCTAGTTGAATACCTTTTGGGGCGTGGTTTTCATGCAAATCCAGATTAGTGATGGATAATCCCAAAAGCCTCACAGGCCGCCTTTTTACTTCAGTTTCGAGTAGTAGTGTCTGTGCCAATTCGAAAATATGATCTTCGCCTTTGATGTAATCATCCAGGGTTAAACTTCGTGTTACATTTTCAAAATCTGAAAAGCGAACTTTTAGAGTTAAGGTTTTGCCTTTGGTGGGAATCCGCTTCAATCTATCATCAAGTATGCCGGCTATTTTCTTTAACTGATAAATTATGTCATCAAGAAGAGATAAATCCACAGAAAAAGTTCTTTCAGCGCCAACTGATTTTCTGATTCGGGATGGGGTAACTTCTCTGTGGTCGATTCCGCGCGCAATGGAATAGTAGTACTTCCCTGCCTTCCCGAAGTTTTGAATTAAATCAGATTCTTTCCAACTACGCAAATCAGCACCGGTATAAATACCCAAAGCATTCATTTTGCGCTCCGTTGCTTTACCAATGCCATGAATTTTTCCCACTGCTAATTCAGAAATCAGATCCATTGCCTTTTCGGGAGGTATAAGCGTAAGACCATCCGGTTTATGCATGTCTGACGCCAATTTGGCTAAAAATTTATTATGCGAAACCCCGGCGGATGCCGTAAGTCCGGTTTCTTCTTTAATTCTTGCGCGTAATTGGCGGGCAATTAATAAAGCTGAGTTTATGTTTTTCTTGTTTTCGGTTACATCCAAATAGGCTTCATCTAGAGAAAGCGGCTCTACAAGATCCGTGTATTCGTAGAAAAGGCCTTTAATTTGTGCAGAGACCTCCTTATAAACATCAAATCTTGATTTAACAAAAATGGCCTGCGGACAAAGCCGGATTGCAACGGATGATGGCATTGCGGAATGTACGCCAAATTTTCTGGCCTCATAACCGGCCGCTGCTACAACCCC
>SKIC01000300.1 GCA_007116685.1 Balneolales bacterium | reverse complement strand
GCCTAACCGTCGTGGTGGTTTAGACGATTAAGATTAAAATATTGTAAGCATATATCCCAGTCTGCTTATCTACAAAAAAGGCTGACTTGCACTATAGTGTAAGTCAGCCTCTTTATTAAATCGAAAAGTAACTCAACTCAGTTGAGATTCTTTTTATACTGTCTGGGTGTCATCTTAAAATGGTTTTTAAACGTTTTTATGAAATGCGTTTGGCTTCCAAAACCACAGTCATAGCAAGTTTGTGTTACTGATGTTCCGTTTCGAAGCATCTTCGCTGCCAATTTCATGCGCTCGGAGTTTATGTAATCGATAGGGCTGATACCCATTTCATTCTTAAAAGACCTGAAAAGAGAAGATTTACTCATGTGTGATATTCGCTCCAAATCTTTTATGGCTATTCTCTTTCTCAAATTTTGGTTAATGAATAGCAGAATGTTTTGCATCTTAGTTCCACACGTTTTATTCTCTGCCGCCCTAAACAACACTTTTCTGGCTTCCGATTGTAACATATGAATTATGAGTCGAGAAGCATTCAAGTCAATTAACAAATCGCGATAAGGTTGTTTATCCATAAAGCATCTTACAATTTGCTCCAGATTCTGATTGAATCGCTCGTTATTTGGGAAATGAACATAGTTTGCATCTTCATACTCCCAATCTCCTGAACCTTCCATGCGTGGATGTTTTTCATTAATTCGCCCAACGATATTTTCAAGTTTATTTTTTTCAATTTCAATAGTGATACACTGAGTGGGCTTACTATGTTCAGCTTCCGGAAAATCTATATGAATTTTTTGAGAGGATGGAAGCACGAGTGATTCATTTGGAAGGAAACCAAAAGGTTCATCATCTTTGAAATGAATTATTTTTTTGCCGGTAATCATACCGCAATAAAGCGGATTAGATGCTTGAAGTTCTACCCTGCAGGCTTCCTCATAGGTATCATAAATAGAAAATTCGATATCGTTACCGCCAAAAGAGCGTCTGTTTTCAATTAGTTTTTGCGGTTTAAGATCAAGTGGAAGAGGGGAGAGCATGAATTGTCATGTTGATATTAGGATTATAGAGAGTATTGCACAACTTTTTGGGAGTATCGCGCAAGTATCAGTATAACTAATAACATAATATCATGGAAGCGCTTTTTAGTTACTCAAATAGAAGGATTACGATTATGTTACACGAAAGACCAGAATTCAAGGAAAAATACGATAACTTTATCAATGGGAAATTTGTGCCCCCTGTTGATGGTGAATACTTTGGAGCAAACTCTCCAATAGATGGCAAAGATTTTAGCAAAGTTGCCCGCTCTAACGAAAAAGACATCAATCTTGCTTTGGACGCAGCCCATGCAGCGGCTCCGGCATGGAATAACTCTACTGTTACAGAAAGAGCCATTATTCTGAATAAGATTGCCGACCGTATGGAAGAAAATCTCGAATACCTCGCGAGGGTAGAAACAGTTGATAATGGTAAGGCTGTCAGAGAGACTTTAAATGCTGACCTTCCTCTTGCGATAGACCACTTCCGCTATTTTGCTGGTGTAATTAGAGCCGAAGAGGGCAGTATGGCCGAATTGGACTCGAATACTGTAACTATGCAAATCCCGGAACCAATGGGTGTTGTAGGTCAGATTATTCCATGGAATTTTCCATTACTTATGGCTACTTGGAAAATTGCACCAGCTCTAGCTGCCGGAAACTGTACAGTTGTAAAACCGGCTGAGCAAACTCCTGTAAGCATTATGGTTCTTATGGAATTAATTGGTGATCTTCTTCCACCGGGAGTTCTGAATGTGGTTAACGGATTTGGGCCGGAAGCGGGTAAACCACTTGCTCAATCGCCACGCATTGCCAAGGTAGCATTTACCGGAGAGACTACCACAGGACGCCTAATCATGCAGTATGCCTCTGACAATTTGATTCCCGTTACGCTTGAACTTGGTGGGAAAAGCCCGAATATTTTCTTTAAAAGTGTAATGGATCATAATGATGCATTCTTTGATAAGTGTATGGAAGGTGCGGCCATGTTTGCTCTGAATCAGGGCGAAGTTTGTACTTGCCCGTCACGAATTTTGGTGCAAGAAGATATTGCTGAAGATTTTGTTAAAGCTTTAACGGCTCGCGTGAATAAAATTAAGCGTGGTCACCCACTCGATACGGATACAATGATTGGTGCTCAGGCCTCAAAAGATCAGTACGAAAAAATCATGAGCTATATTGATATCGGAAGACAGGAGAATGCAGAAGTTCTGGTAGGAGGTAATGCCTGGAAAAGCGAAGGCAACGGAATTAGCGAGGGGTATTACATCGAACCTACCATTTTTAAAGGCAACAATAATATGCGCATTTTTCAGGAAGAGATTTTTGGACCTGTAGCATCACTAACAACCTTTAAAGATGAAGCAGAAGCTCTCGAAATAGCCAATGATACGCTTTATGGTTTAGGAGCAGGTGTCTTTACCAGAGATATGCATGAGGCCTATCGGGTACCAAGGCAAATTCAGGCCGGGAGAGTTTGGGTAAATTGCTATCACAACTATCCTGCGCATGCTGCCTTTGGTGGATACAAGAAATCAGGGTTTGGCAGAGAAAATCATAAAATGATGCTAAATCACTATCGCCAAACAAAAAACCTCCTAATTTCATACGACAAAAACGCTTTGGGATTCTTTTGATCCTGAGATTTCAATCTTTTAATCCATAAAACCCAAGTTCGGAAAACATAAAAAGGCTGACTTACACTACCGTGTGAGTCAGCCTTTTTTATATCAATTGAATTCGATTTTTTAGAATTCTAAAATCAATCTACCCATAAAATGCCGTCCGGCTTGTGGGTAGTAATAGTTCTCATAAATCAATTCCCCACCGGCTATATAACCGAAAGTATACCCATTGGATTCGTAGAGGTGATCAAACAAATTGAAGACTGAAAAGCCTGCACGTAAGGCATTCAAATAAGGAATTGTTCGCACAGTATACTCAAAAGTGATATCCGTAACGAAATATGGGTCCAAACTACGGCTTTCGGTTTGCGTATTATCCAGGAATTGACGTCCAACGTAGCGTGAGTTCAAATCTGCGGTGAAATCATTATAGCGAAATCGGAACATGGAATTTGCCACAACAGAAGGTGAAAACGAAATATCGCTATCACGGAATATCGTTTCCTTTAGCAAGAAGTTACCATCAGCATCAACTTCATCGTAGTTCACAATTATCTCTACAAACTCATCTACTTTATTGCGGCTCAATGTGATATTTCCTGCCCAATCTAAATAGTCGAGTAGTCTTACAGCGCCCTCAAGCTCAACTCCGGCACGATAACTATTTTCAACATTTGTACGGATTGGAGAACCTACATCATTTACATCGCCCGTATTAATTAGCTGATTGTCGTAATCCATGTAGTAGAAGTTTACACCAAATCGCCATAGGTCGCTGTTTAAGCGATAACCTGCTTCCCAGTTGAACATACGCTCCGCTTTTGGAACTTCGCCAGGATTAGAGTCGGTGTAATCTCTGCGAGTAGGCTCTTTACTGCCAACGGCAAAAGAAGCGTATAATCGTTGGGTATCAGAAAGGCGATATACCAATCCTGCTTTAGGATTGAAAAACGAGTGAGAGTGAGATTGGGTGATATCTGCACGATTCCGACCTAAGCCTTCAATCTCGTAATCAATAGTTCGCAATTGCAAATCTCCATAAACCGACAGGGCTGGAGTAATACGATAATCCACTTTTGCATACACGTTGAAGTCCGTTTTTGTGCCTGTATTATCGTAATAGCGGTAGTTGATATCTGCGTCGGGAGAAAGTCGAGCCCAAATGACTTCCCCAAAGTGGTCTCCTTCATAGATATGGTAGCCACCACCGGCCGTCAAGCGTAAGCGCTCGTCAGGAAAGGTGTAATCGGTTGAAAAAACGGCACCATAAAAATCGTTATCCAACCAGCGTTGACGAATTATATCTGTACGCTCAAAAGTTTCGCCACCGATTTCTACATTTGGCAAGCCGTAATTCCGGAAACGGTCGTTAGCACGAAATTCCTCGAAATAGCCTCTGCCATAAGTGTAATGCAAAGAAGTATTCCAATACCAATTATCAGAAATGCGATACGTGTGGTGAACTTGATAATGATCCTGACGATAGTTGTCTGTTTGATTATCATACGTGTAGAAATTCCAGGTTCTGTCTGTTTCCAAAAGAGCTTCCGGAACGCCATACCAAGCCTGATACGTCTGTTCTTCACCTGTGAATACATTTACTTTCAACAAGCTTCTTTCTGAATGGCGTGTTGCAGAGAAAAACAAAGATTGCATATCAGAAAAAGCACGGTCAACGTAACCATCAGAAGTGATTTTTGAGAAACGTGCATCAAAAGCCCAGCCATTATTTAATAGACCCGTTCCAACCTGAATGGAATTTGTGAATGTATTAAATGAACCCGCAGTACTTTGGACTCTGCCGTAGGCATCAGGATTTAAAGTTTGGGTTTGGAGATTAATACTTGCTCCAAATGCGGCCGGACCGTGAGTGGAAGTTCCAACTCCTCGCTGAACCTGTATGTTTTCGGTAGAGGATGCAAAATCAGGCATATTTACCCAGAAAACACCGTGGGATTCGGAATCATTAAGAGGAATTCCATTCACGGTTACGTTGATTCTCTGAGGATCTACGCCACGAACACGAAAGCCGGTATATCCGATACCATGTCCGGCATCAGAGGTGGCTACTACAGAGGGGGTCATTTGCAGCAGAAACGGTACATCCTGACCAAAATTTCGATCACGGATTTCATCTGCGGTAAGATTGCTGTAGGTTACTGGCGCATTTTCATCAGCCCTAAAAGCGGATATCAAGACATCCTCACTCACAATAGCCTGCGAAACGAGCGAAACACGAATGTTATCCATTCTATTTCGATTTAAACTGATAATCTGAGTTTGATAACCAATAAACCGAACTTCGATAACGGGGTCCACACCTTGTTCAAGGGTAAATTGAAAGCGTCCGTTTTCATCTGTTACAGCACCCGTAGTTGTATTTTGTTGCACTACCGAAGCTCCTGGCAGAACTTCTCTACTTTGTGCATCGCGAACAATACCGCTGACTTCCTGAGCCAGAGTCTGTTCACTAATTAGAAATAGCGAAAAAATTAAGATTGTAATTTTGTACATATATACTCCAAATAATTGTTAATGGAGATGTTGTACAGACTGAGACAGGCGATTGAATTTTCTTCTCGAAAACTCATTCAACTGGTTTCCCTACGCCGGCATTATCCGGATCAGGTTTTGGGGTATGTTCTCAGCTCGTATGTACAAGCACCCCCAACCTTGTTGTCACTAAGATTGGTGAATTCCAAAGATACGGCCTTTACGAAGCAGAGTAAACCAGAATCTTAATTTCTGATTAATGAGGGGTCTGTGCCGTGGCGGGTGCGTAACAGATAACCATCACGAGCTCGCTGTTGAAGAAGGGGATTGTTTGCGGCTTTGGCAGCACGGAAACCAACACGAGGCGAAGCACTTGTACTGAAGCGGTAATCACGAACGCCAACGCCTATATAAAAATCGTTTGAAGCCCATGAGCCACCACGCACAATTTTGCGAGGCTCGTTTTCATTATCATAAATTGGAGTTACTAATTGTCCGGCACTTCTTTTTAAGATACGATAGGAAGGGAAGTAGGAATCGGCACACCATTCGGCGGCATTACCGGCCATATCATAAAGCCGAAAATTATTGGGTGGGAATGCTCCAACCGGCGAAGTAATGATAAATCCATCAAGAGCAAAATCGCCACCCGGGGCAAAGTTTGCTAAAGGCTCACCAGAAATAGGACTGCGGGAATAAATACCGTCCCAGGGGTAAATTCTTCCACTAATTCCGGATCTCGCCGCATATTCCCATTCTGCTTCTGTTGGGAGACGCTTGCCAGCCCAATCTGCAAATCTTCGGGCCTGATGCCAGGTTACAGCAACCACAGGGTAATTGTCGTACCCTTCATCCCGGAAATAAATACTCCATGGAACGCCAATCTCACGAGCCCAAGCTACAGAATCAGGTTGCATAGCTCGGCGCTCATCAGGTTCTAAAGAGCGCAAAAAAGCTCGGTATTGAGCATTGGTAACCATAAACTGATCCATCCAGAAAGAATTAACCGCAATACGAACATTCCCTGCCGGCTGAATTCCAAGGGGATCCTCATCATTCAAGCCCATGATGAACTCTCCGCCGGGTATTAGTACCATAGTTGTTATGGTTCCATCCGGTAGTGGGAATTCCTGAACAAGATCAGCATCTAAATAAAAGGGAACTCCGAATTCTGGGTCAAAATCGAGCAAAGTATCATTTCCTCGATCAATTTGAGGAGTTATAGATTCGGTTCCTCTGATGGAATCTATAGTGTTTTGAATGAATGCGCACCCGCTTGTTAGGAATACAATTCCCAAGGCCAAGGTCAGGCCTTTAAGTATCTGATCGGTAAATGATATGTGCGTTCTTTTTTTCACCAAAAATGTTACAAGCTTAACCTGTAAAAGTACATGATAATATCTTCTCCCAAAAGTGGAATTCCGATAATTAGCGAATATCGAAATATGTTAACGATGTGTGGTATCAAAAATTAAGCCAGCCTCTGCTTTTTTTAATCAGTATTTATTTTTCAACCCTTTAGTAAAGTATTGGAATCGTTAAAGAAGGGTGATCAAGGCTGTAAATGGATAAATGAAATTTGATGCTAATTGCGAAGGCAGAAAAAAGAAATTTAAATTTAAGGTATAGTAAATAGAGTCGATAATGTAATTGATAATAGGTTTGAACTGATAAAAATATCTCTAATACTATGGCATTCGGTGATTTATTCCGTATAAACACCAATAGTCAGTCTATGCAAGTACGCAAGCAACTTAATCTGATTAATAAACAGATTGGGCTTACGCAACTCAGGTTGGCTACAGGGCGACGCATCCTCAGAGCAGAGGATGATGCTGCTGGTTTTTCTATTGCCGCCAAGGTAACTGCGAGAATTGCCGGCATGGAACAAGCTCTTCGAAATGTATCTGATGCAAAATCAGTATTAGATATAGCCGAGCAATCCATGAATTCGGTACTGGATATTCTTACCATGATGAAGGTAAAAGCTGTCCAAGCCGCAAACGATACTTATGGTACTGAAGAAAGGGGATTTATTCAGAACCAAGTAAATGCATTGGTGGGCGAGCTGGATTCATTGGTTGATCAAACCACTTTTCAGGGAAGAAATTTATTAGATGGTACATATCAAGCCAGTTTTCAGGCTGGTGCAAATGTATCAGATGTTTTATCCGTTTCGATTAATACGGGCATTGCTAATAATGGTTTTAGGTCAGCAGCTTTGCAACTAGACAGTTCAACACTTGATTTTTCCAGTAGCGATAATGCCCGTGCATCATTGGTAACAATCGATGCTGCGATTACATCCGTAGTTTCGACTGTCAACAGATTGGGTGTTGATCAAATGAGATTAAGTATCAGAGAACAAACCATTTCGAATTCTATTATCAGTAATCAGAGTGTTAAAAGTCGGATTGTAGATGCCGACTTCGCAAAAGAAGCAAGCGAGTTGTTACGATTACAAATCTTACAACAAACCTTGGTTTTTTCGTTATTACAGGCAAATCTTGCTCCTAGGGCAGTTTTGTCACTGTTATGACTAATGTTTCCGGAAGTGTATCAAATGACTTATTTTAAGTGACATAAGCTAAGTTTGAGATTAATGGCATAATCTTTGCCAAATCAAAACGGCATATGCATATAAATCCATTTTATGAAGAAAATTGTTGATACATATCAGCGACAAGCTATACTTAACGCCTCTCCAACAGAGTTGATTACCAAATTATATGATTTGGCCATTCAAGCCTGTTACCGAAAAGATGAGAAGCGTGTAGTAGAGGTTTTGTCAACGTTGATCCGGGGACTCAATTTCGATTACGACATTGCAGGTTCGTTGTTCAATCTCTATGAGTATTGCCAGCGGCAAGCCAGAAAAGGCGAATTTGACGAGGTTCGCGAGCTTTTGGAAGGTATCCGTGATACCTGGGATGAGCATGTTGTAAAAGGAAGCAAAAAACCAGATAAAGGATCATTCAATCACAAAGGATAATTAATGTCCGGTATCAATAGCATATTACGACAAAGCGATCCGTTTGAGCAGCTTGTTCAGCAGCTAATTACGCTTGAAAGCAGGCGTAAGTTTGAATTACAAGAGCAAGTTGAAAAACAACAAACTACTAGGAAAGCGGTAAGTGATGTAGGCTCCAAAGTCTCCTCATTTAATAACTTACTTACTTCTTATCAGGAGCCGTCAAATACACAGTTTAGACCACTTAGCGCCAGTTCAACTTCAGAAGCTGTTTCTGTAACCGCCGGAGATTTACTTCGTGAAGCAGGAACGTATAACATCAGGGTAGATAACCTTGCTCAATCTGATATTGTAACTTCTGCAGTGTTTCAGAGATCTGGTACTGAGCTTGCAAACAACGGCACCGTATCATTTCAAATTGAGGTAGGTAGTGAGGGACCGGTAACAATTTCCCTCGATACCGATAATTTTTCGGATAACGAAGAGGTACTTACGGAAGTAAGGCGTCAAATTGCTGATGGCTTAGGTTCCAGAGTTTCTGTTAATGTTTTTAATATTAACTCGAATGAGATACAGCTTTCAATCCGAAGCCGTGAGTCAGGCTCAGAGAATCGTATTTCAGTAACAGGTGCTCCGGGAATTGCCGGCTTTTCAAATTTAGTAGCCGATGCAAACGATTTGAATGCACGCTTCACTATTGATGGCGTTTCTTTTCAGCGTTCTACGAACAATGTGACTGATGCGATAAGTAATCTTACTATAAATTTGAATGGTGTAACTGCGGGTAATGAAACAATTACCATTAATGCAGATACTCAGGAAGCCAGATCTGCGGTAGATAAATTTATACAGGATTACAATTCCATCGTATCAGATATTCGCGCCAAAACTTTCCTTAATGCCGAATCTGGAGACAGAGGCCCATTACAATCTGAGCGTTCATTTAGAACATTCCTGAGTTCTATGAGAACCTCATTGCTACAGTCTGTTAATTCTGCTTCAGGTAGAGGTGGATTCGTGGAGGCAAACGAAAACTTTGATGTAGATGATGAAGGGTTAAGTAGTTTCGAAGTCCGTTTGGAAGGTGGAGCAATGGCTACTATTTCATTTGATACAACAGGGCTGACGCGTCAGCAAGCTCTTGAAGAAATTCGAGATCAAATCAACAGTAACGCTGCCTTGAATACCGAAATTGAAGCGTCTGTTGTTGTTCAGGGTGATTCTGCCCGCCTCGAACTTTCTCAATTGACACCCGGTAGTGGTAATGTAACTTTATCTAATGCCTTAGGTGAGGCCAATTTAATTCGCGAGCTATCACTTTCTGGAATTCAGAGCTTGAGAAATGTTTTTGATCTCGGTTTGAATTTTAATCAGGATGGCACTTTACGTGTAGAAGACTCAAGTCGGTTGGATGAAGTTCTTAGAGAAAATTCTGCTGAAGTTCAGAATTTGTTTTCTGCAAGAGATGGTTTGGCTGCCAATCTTCAGGTTGAGGTAGATAATTTTGTTCGTGGAAATAATTCAGTAATACGTTCTCTTCAGAATACCATTGATGATAGAATCTCACTCTTGAATGATCGTATTTCAAGACAGGAAGATTTTTTGAAAAGAAGAGAAACTCAGCTTCGTGATGAATTCATACAGCTACAGCAGTTAATAGAGTCTTCGCAAGCACAGTTTCAGCAACTGCAGGCAATACAGTTTGGTATGTTTTAATTTTTTTAGCCAAAGGTTACACTCATGGAAATACAACAAAAAATAACAGCTTCTATTACAAATCAGGATGCTTTGGCAAGTACTCGTGCCGCGAAAGAGCAAAATGTCGTGGTTAAAACAAATGGAAATGTAGTGCCTGAAGCAAAACTTCCAACTTCTGTGCAAATAAAAGCAGAAGTGCCTGAAACCGCCCTTGAAAATGCTGCAAAAGCTTTCAATACTTTGGTAGATGAAATTTCAAACAGAAGCATCTCTTTCACGAAAGATGAAGGAAGTGGGCGTACAATCATTCAGGTAGTTGATAAGGAAACCGGAGATATTGTTCGTCAAGTACCTCCACAAGAGTATCTTGATATGGTTCAAAAATTGAACAAGGCGGCAGAAATCCTCCTTCAAGATTTACCAAGAGTAATATAATAGAATAAAATGGCTCAGGTTTTTCAATTAGTACAAGAAGCGACTCAATCTAGTCTTCATCTCTCTGAAGAGTTGAAGAAGCAGGCCGGTTTTGAGATTTCTAATGTGCAAATTGCCATGAAAGAAAGAGCTGTAGCATTGCAAAAACTCGAAGACTTTATTGCTTCAGATGAGTGGGCAAAAGAAAAATCTACTGTTGATGAACCTCTTCTACGAGAGCAGTTTAATGAATTGCTGAGTCTTGACGAAGAGATTAAGAAAGCTTTACAAAATCGTTCTCGGATTCAAGAAACTCAAAGAGACGATGTCCAAAAAGAATTAAAAGCTCAAAATTCGTATACTCAGGGGGGCAAACAACAAAAGCCTTCTTCAGTTTTTTTTGAAAATAAACTGCACGGTTAAACTATGGATATTAAATCATTACATAACAATTTTATTCGCAGTAACGATACCGATCGCGTTGCTCGTGAAAAAGGTGTTTCCGGCTCAGAATCAAAAGATAAGAGCGCAACCGGCAGTGTTCGTGGAGATTCCTTAAGCCTTGGTGAAGCTCGTTTTGCCGGGGAACTGGATTTTGCAAAATCGGTAATGCAAAATCTTAAAGAACAATCTTTTGAGCAATTACGCCAAATTAAAGGTAGAATTGAAGATGGTTTCTATACCTCTGATGAGTTTGCCGGAAGGCTTGCTGAGAGCCTAGCCGCACCTGTGGAAACACTGGATACTATCCAATCGCCTGAGGGCTATGTTTCTGCTGCAAAACCACTTTCTGAAGAGCGTATAAATACATTGATGAATGATCCCGAAGTGCTAGACAGGATATCATCCCGCCTTTTGGACGATATCTCGAATTTATAGAGAGTTAATGTAGAATAATACCTTTTCAAAACTTACCTTACCCTTTGATTATATACACACTAAGGTAAGATAGACTTGAACGGTAAAATACTAGTACTGGACGATGAACCCCTGATGCTTTCTTATTTAAAGAAGCATTTAGGTATGAATAAGTTTGACGTCGTAACATTCGATTCTCCACAAGAAGCTCTCGCATCACTTTCAAAAAAGCCGGTTGATCTGGTGATTTCTGATGTGAAAATGCCGGAAATGACTGGTGATGAAGTGTTAAATCACGTACTTGAGCACCATCCCGAAATCGGATTTATACTCATAACCGGATTCGGTAGCATTAATCACGCAGTGAATGCGGTTCAAAAAGGTGCCTTCGATTATATCACAAAACCGTTCAGTGGCGCTGAAATTTTAGCCAGGGTAAATCGATTTTTTAAGCACAAAATAAAGACCGGTAGTGTTCGTTACAGCGAAGCGCCTGCTATGGATGGACCCAAAGTCAGTGAAAGAGAAACTGAAGTAAATCCACCAAAATCGAAAAAGAAGGATGTTTCTGGTTTTGAAACAAAAATGATAGGCGAACATCCCCAGATAAAAAAATTACTGGATATGTTACCTCAAATCGCCAGAAATAACGCACCGGTTTTAATTCAGGGAGAAAGTGGAACAGGAAAAGAAGTCTTCGCATCCCTGATACACTATAATAGTGACAGGTCAGATGGCCCTTATGTGAAAATAAATTGTGCTAATCTCCCTTCAGAACTTGTTGAAAGTACCTTGTTTGGTCACGTTAAAGGTGCCTTTACCGGGGCCATAAATGATGCTAAAGGCGCCTTTGATGAGGCCGATGGCGGCACATTATTACTCGATGAAATCACAGAAATTGATATAAATGTCCAGGCCAAACTGTTAAGAGTTTTGCAAGAGGGCGAATTTCAACGAGTAGGTAGTCAAAAACCGAAAAAGATAGACGTGCGTATTGTGGCTACAACCAACCGAAACGTTGGCAAGTCGATTGCTGATGGAGACTTTCGCGAAGATTTGTACTACCGATTAAACGTATTTCCAATATCAATTCCATCTTTACGGCAAAGACGAGAAGATGTAGTAGTTTTGGCTGATTTTTTTGTAGAGAAGTTTATTCA
Source organism: Balneolales bacterium (assembly GCA_007116685.1). Lineage (GTDB taxonomy): Bacteria > Bacteroidota > Rhodothermia > Balneolales > Natronogracilivirgulaceae > SKIC01. Next base: position 10,982 of record SKIC01000300.1, on the reverse strand, counting down.
TGAGTATAATCTTGAGCCGAAGCGTATTAGCAAGGATTTGGAATCGTATTTGCTGCGACAAGAATGGAAAGGAAATGTGCGTGAGCTTCAGAACCTTATCCAACGAGCTGTTTTAATGTCCGGTAACGATACAGATCTAACACCTGAACATATTAATAATGATTTGTTTGCTGGCTTGGACGATAATTTACAACAGGAATTTTTGCAAGAGTTGCCTTTGGTTCCCATTGAAGAAATGGAAATGAAAATGATTCAAATGGCTTTGAACCGTACGAATGGAAATCAAAAAGAAGCAGCGGAACTTTTGGGAATTTCTGACCGAACAATCCGCAATAAGCTGAAAAAAATTAAAGATAATCCTGAAGAAGAATAAACTACTATGCAGGTGAAAAGTACTGATCTTATGCAACATGTAAATAAAGTAGCCAGCATGGTTGTGCTACTTGAGCCGGATGATATTCAATCTCTTGGCGAAGTATTACAGCATGTTGAAAAAATTACAGAAGAGGAAGTTCAGGATTATGCTTCTCAGGTTCGAAATATTATCGAGCGGCTTATTCTAGATGAATACGAAAGCCCTGACGTAGGTTTGGACGAGTTGAATTCAGCGGTTGAACAATTGCAGATTGCCTGCGAGTCTATGGGTGAAATTTCCAATAAAGAGCTGGAACAGAAAAACGAGCAGATAAATAAGTCTGCTAAGGAATCGAAATCAGATGAGCAACAAGCAAAAATTCTGATGGATGAGGATGAGGAAAATCAAGACTCTGCCGAAAAAAAGAAGAAAGCATCACCCAAACCTAAGAAGTCCGAGTCTAAGCCTGAGCCGGAACCGGAACCAGAAGCGGTGGTAGATTCACCTGCTGAATCAGCCATTGATTTAAGCGAATTAGACGACATGGAAGATGGCATTGAGGTTTATCTGCAAAACAGAGATGATCCATCCCTAATTACCCAAACCCTCAAAGAAGATCCCGAATTGGTGCAGGGGTTTATTGAAGAATCTCAGGAAAATATTCAGATGATTGAAAATGGGTTGATTGACTGGGAATCTTCACCCGATGACCTTTCTTTGATTGATGCAATTTTCCGCCCATTTCACACAATTAAAGGTGTAGCGGGGTTTCTGAACTTATCTGACATTAATTCCTTTGCCCATATTTATGAGGATTTATTAGATGATGCGCGTAAAGGCGGTGTACAATACAACGAGGTAATCGCTGAAGTTGTATTTGAGGGAGTTGATGCCTTAAGAACGATGATAACCAGTCTGTCAGAGTCGCGGAAAAAGAAAGAATACGTCCCGCATGGCGTTGATTTAGAATACTATGCCAGAGAAATAATGCGTGCGCGTCAGGGCGAAGATACATTGGATTACGAATTACAGGAAGAACCGAAATCAACTGAAATTCAAGTTACAGATACTCCTGAGCCTACTGATACGACAGAAAATACTACATCTGAAAAGTCTCCTAAAAGAGCTCCGAAAAAATCTTCAGTGGCTTCTTCAACAGCCTATATGAAAATGGATTCTTCCGTAAAGGTAAGTGTCCAGAAAATGGATAATCTTATCGATTTAGTTGGCGAATTGGTAGTTACCCAAAATATGGTTGTTCAAAATGAAGAAATTAAACGAAGTTCGGACAAGCGACTTCAACAAGATATCGGGCAATTAAAGAGAATTACTTCTTCTCTTCAGGATTTATCCATGTCTCTGAGAATGGTCCCTGTGAAAGATATATTCCAGAAAATGCACCGTATTGTAAGGGATTTATCCAGAAAATCGGGCAAAGAAATCGCTCTGGAAATGCATGGCGAAAGCACAGAAATTGATCGTAATATGGTTGATGAATTATATGAGCCGCTAGTTCATATGATTAGAAATAACTGTGATCATGGAATTGAGTTTGTAGAAGATAGAAGAAAGGCTGGTAAACCTGATACCGGAACCATTATGCTTAACGCCTATTATAAAGGTGGTATGGTTGTAATTGAGGTTTCTGATGATGGTAAAGGAATAGATGTCAATAAGATTAAGAAAAGAGCAATAGAACGTGGTCTTTGCAGTGAAAATGACAATCTTTCCGAAAGCCAGGTTTTGAATTTTATTTTTGCCTCCGGTTTTTCAACCAGCGAAAAGGTTACCGATGTTTCAGGTCGGGGTGTTGGTATGGACGTGGTTAAAAAAGCCATCGACCGTCTTCGTGGAAGTGTGGAAATCAAAACAAAGCCAGGTAAAGGAACTTCATTTTCACTCCGCCTACCTCTAACCCTAGCTATAATTGATGGAGTAATTGTTCAAATTTCTGATCAGAGATTTATTATTCCAACCGTAGCAATTAAGGAGTCGCTGATTCCTGATATGGCTACTTATAACAAGATTGCGGGTAGAGGTGAAACAGTTCTCATCAGAGATAGGGTATTGCCTCTAGTTCGTATCGATAAAATATTTGGCATAGAGGGCGGAATAGAAAATCCGGCTGATGGTCTTCTTATTATTGTTGAAAGCGATGGCCGTGAAGCAGCTTTGTTAGTTGATGAGTTGATTGATAAGCAGGAAATTGTTATTAAGTCTCTAGGCGATAGTCTTAATAAGATTAACGGCCTGGCTGGTGGAGCAATTATGTCTGATGGAAATGTCGGATTGATAATTGATGTTCCTACCTTGTTACCAAAATCCAAAATGACTTTTAAGAGTGATTGAGTAAAACATTATGAGTAAAAAAGGCAATAATATGACCGACGAAATGAAAGAGTTATTGGCTGAAATAAACGATGATCCTGAACTTTCGGCAGCGCCTGTTGCGGCGGAAGATGCCGAACGAATGATGCAAGAAGAAGTCGCTAAAAAGGCGCAAGCGGGTTCCGGAGATAAGGAAAGTAACGTACGTGCAAAAGCCGGAAAATACATCACTTTTACTCTCGCTGGTGAAGATTATGGAATTTATATTCTAAGCGTTAAGGAAATTATTGGCCTAATGAGTGTAACGAAAGTGCCAAGGACTCCTGATTTTGTTCGTGGCGTGATTAACTTGCGCGGTAAGGTACACCCGGTCATTGATTTACGTAAGAGGTTTGGCTTAGAACCAAAAGAAGACGATGCCAGAACTCCTATCATTATTGTAGAGGTAGTTAAAGAAGATACGGTGTCTCACCTCGGTATTGTAGTAGATTCGGTTTCAGAAGTAATAAATGTGAATCGGGAAGAATTGGAAAATACCCCATCTTTTGGAGTTGATTTAGATACTGATTTCATTCTAGGATTGGCTAAAGTCAATAAAAAAGTAATCACTCTTTTGGATATTGATAAAATACTGACCAGTCGACAATTGGTAATGTTAGAAGACTCAAAACAATAACCGTGTATTCCCGAAGAGGTTTGCTTGCAAAGTCAAAAGCCGGATTTAACGCACTTTAAACACTACGAGATATCGGATGAAGAATTCGAATACCTGCGTAAGTTAATATATCGAGAGGCGGGCATAAATCTTACCCCGGCAAAAAAATGTCTGGCTCAAACGCGCATTGGCAAGTTAATGCGCAAAAAAGGAATAGACGGTTATAAAAACCTATTCCATATTCTCGAAAATGACAAATCCGGATACCAGCTAGAAATGGTCCTGGATGCTATATCTACCAATCATACTTTCTTTTTCCGAGAAGATGCTCATTTTTCCTATCTGAATGATCATATTTTGCCGGGAATGAGAAATAAAGGCCTTAAAGAAATTGATATTTGGAGTGCAGGCTGTTCAAGTGGAGAAGAGCCTTACACCATAGCGATGTCTATTTTGGAATCAAAAATTGAAGGCAAAAATACCGAAATCAGATTTTCAATAGATGCCTCAGATATCTCTACCGAGGTTCTAAAGAAGGCGAAAGCAGCTGTTTACTTGGCAGAATCCATCCAGGAGTTGCCTTACAATATCAAGAAAAGATACTTTAAACGAGGAAAAGACAGATATTTGCAATACGTGAAAGTTAAAGACGATGTGCAGAAGTATGTTCGGTTCTCCAGAAAAAATCTCTTGCTGCCAAACGATGATCCCAAGAAATACCATATCATTTTTTGTAGAAATGTTATGATTTATTTTGATAGGCAAACAAAGGAGCGCGTAGTAGCAAATCTGGCCGAAAAGTTACATTATGGCGGATATTTAGTTACCGGCCATTCCGAAAGTTTGAATGGAATAACTCATTCTTTGAATCAGGAAAAGCCCACTATATACAGGAAAGGGGTGTAACTGAAGAATGAGAATTACCGATAATAAAAGAGTAGTAATAGGTATTTCTGATATGAAATTCAGCAATACACCTGATGAAACTTTAGTTACTTATTCTTTAGGCTCATGTATTGCAGTGGTGCTGTATGACTACAAAGTTAAGCTGGCTGGTATGATTCACATCATGCTACCCGAATCAAAAATTGAGAAATTATCTCGCGATTCTATTGCTTTCAATCCCTATAAGTATGTTGATACCGGATTGCCAATGTTATTTAAAAAGTTCAATCAAAAGGGAGGCGAAAAAAAATACACTACAGTAAGTGTATTTGGAGGAGCTAGAATTTTTGATCAAAAAGATGTTTTTAACATTGGGAAACGTAATTATGCCGCATTTAGAAAATATTTATGGAAAATTGGCATGCTAATAGAGCATGAACACGTTGGAGGTATTGTACACAGAACGGTGCGAATCGATGTGAATACCGGAGAAATAACCTTAGATGTTAACAAGGAGAAAATCCTTACTTACCAAGCTGGAAAAAACCTAAAACCTTAAGTTGTATGGCTTTTAATATTTTAATAGTAGATGACTCACCCATTATGAGAAGGGTTATTGCCAAAACGGTGAAACTTTCGGGAGTTGACGTGGGCGAAATTCTTGAAGCTGGCAATGGTTTGGAAGGGCTTGAAGAAGTTAAAAATAATTGGGTGGACTTGATTCTTTCCGATATCAATATGCCTGAGATGAATGGATTAGAATTCATCAAGGCATTGAAGGAAGATGAAGTAATGAAATCTATACCTGTAATTGTGATTTCAACAGAGGGTAGAGATGCAATTGTACAAGAGGCCTTATCACTCGGAGCAGTGGATTATGTGACAAAGCCTTTTCAACCGGAAGACATTGGCAATGATATACTAAAGGTACTCGGCTATGATTTTGAAGAATGAGGACATGTTAAGAGAAGTAGTTATTAATATCATGACGGAAATGTTTTTCATTTTTCCGGATATGGATGATGAAGGCTTACCTCTGGATAAAAAAGAAGCTACTTCAGACTTCATGGATGTAATGATTCATTTTCATGCCGAAAATCAATTGCATTTTCGAATTGAATACGGCATGCTAAGAGAAATGGCTGCCAACTTTTTAGGTTTAATGCCCGAAGAAGTTGATGAAGATAATCTCAAAGCAGCAGCGCTAGAAACAGCCAATATCATTGGTGGCAACTTTCTTGTAGAAATTGATCCGGATAAGGAGTTCTCCTTATCCATTCCTGCCATTGTGAAGAAAGATGACTGCCTACCGCAGGAAGAAAGACAATGGAGTATTAGCTTTGTCTCTGATGACTCTGCCATCATAATTTGGCCACAACCCAGAACCCAGTAAACTTTAAGCTCTGTGATTAAGGTATTTGTAGTTGATGATTCCGCCGTAGTCCGACAAAAATTGTCGGATGGCTTGAATCGTTATCCTGATATCCAGGTAATTGGAACGGCTATAGATCCTTATGTGGCGAGAGATAAAATTGTAAAACTGAATCCGGATGTAATTACGCTGGATATAGAAATGCCCAGAATGGATGGGCTCACGTTCCTCAAAAAGATAATGAGGTACTTTCCAAAGCCTGTAATCATTGTGAGCTCTCTGACGCAGAAAGGAAGCGAACTTGCATTAGAATCTCTGGAGCTTGGTGCCGTTGATGTAATTAGTAAACCTGGAGGCTCGTTTTCTGTAGGAGATTTAACAGTACAATTGGCCGAAAAAATTAGAGCAGCTTCCAAAGCAGACATTGCAAAAAAGAAAACTTACGACTTTCAGAAAGACGTCACGAAAAGGGATGTCAAGGTTTTTAAGCAATCAAAAGAGAATCAGGTATTAGCTATAGGTGCATCAACGGGAGGTACTGAGGCTATTAAGCAAATTCTTCTTGATCTACCCGCAAACTGTCCGGGTACTGTGATTGTACAACACATGCCGCCTAAGTTCACTACCTCATTTGCTCAACGTCTCAATGCTATTTGCAAGATGGAAGTAAAAGAGGCTGAGGATGGCGATAAAGTTCAACTCGGAAGAGTGTTAATTGCCCCTGGTAATTATCACATGATGTTGAAAAAGTCGGGTAAGGATTATTTTGTTAAAGTAAAAGACGGTCCATTGGTACATCATCATCGACCTTCTGTAGATGTCCTATTTATTTCTGTAGCTAAAGTAGCAGGGGTAAATGCCACAGGTGTAATTCTAACTGGGATGGGAAGTGATGGGGCTGAGGGAATTAAAGAAATGCACGATGCAGGTGCTAAAACTATTGCTCAGGATGAAGCCACCTGTGTCGTTTTCGGGATGCCTAAAGAAGCGATAAAAAGAGACGCCATTGATCATGTGGTAGGCATAAATGAAATCGGCCACAAAATCATAGATCTTATGGCCGACTCAAAAAGTTGATTGAAGTATTCTTCAAAGAAGAGATACTTGGCTTATCCAAATAAATCGTCTATATCGCTCTGATCGAACTTTGCTGCGCTTGGAGTTGGAGTTTCCTTTTCTTCTTTACGCGGACCAGTACTATCGTCAGTCAATCTGTTTTGTTGCTCAATCTTAGTTTCCATAATACGCTCAAACTCATCTACATTAACCCCTAAGGTAGACAATATATTTTCTTTAACGTCTGAGTCGATATCTAAATCGTAAACCCTTGTAAACAAGGCAAGCATACGTTGCTGAACTTCCCCAAGTACTTTACGAACATGAACTAATTTTTGCGATACAATATCATGGAATTGAAGAGCATTCATGATAGCCATAGATTTTGCACGAATTTCATCTACAGGGCTATCAACATTTTCAAGTTCCTTGATGTCTTTGGTTTTTTCCTGATATTCATCAAGCAAGACAAGAATTTGCTCCACGCTTTCCATTATTCTGTAGGTTGCATCTGAAGTTTCTTCAACTGCAGAGTCTAATTCAAAAGCAGCATCAGGCATCATGCCTGTAGTATTCATGATATTGCTGGAAACCTCATTTAGAAGAGGAGTAACCTCTTTTAAAAATACGAATAGCTCTTCAAGGAATGGCAGGATACCTTCACCAAAAGCGAAAAGGCTTTTGATATGCTTGATACGAGATAAGATTTCGTTGTAATCTTCTTTCTTAATCATTTCAGCGTCGTTGGTTGTTTTTTTCTTGGTCCCCATAACATTATAGAATCTTGTTAATTTTCTGTTCGAGTGTTTCAGGGGTGAAAGGCTTTACAATGTAATTGCTAACCCCGGCCTGCACAGCCTGCAATACATCATCTTTCATACCTCGTGTAGTAATCATCAGTACAGGCATATCCTGATAGTCTGCTTGACTGCGTATTTCAGTGACAAACTCCAGACCATTCATCTCAGGCATGTTCCAGTCTGTAATGATAAAGTTTACATCATGAAGTTTTAGCATTTCTAATGCTTCTTTGCCGTTTGCGGCTTCTACTGAATGCTTATGCCCAATTCTCTCAAGCGTATTTTTGATAATTCTACGCATGGTAGGAGAGTCGTCAACAACCAGTATGAATAAATCTTGTGAACTCATTCGACTTGCTTTAGGTTACCCGTTCGCTGTTTAATAATAGAAATATATGCGTGAATGTATAGCAAAAAATTATGAAAAGGTAGTCTTATGTTTATTTATCAATTCCTGAGCCTTTTCTATCTTTTTAGCTTTAATCAAAGTAGCAACCCATTTGCGTAATATTTCTGCGTCTTTAGGGTTGTAATTGAATAACTTTTCAAATACCTCAAGCGGTGTTTGAAACCATTCTTTGTCAACGAATATACTGAGTAATTCCAGAACTTTTATTTTCTCATCTTCCCTGAGCTTATCGGGAATTTTATCAGCATAAAGCGTTGAAAAATATTTTTTTGAGTTTTCTTTTTCATCCAACTCAAGAGAATACAAAACCAGCCTTTCTAAAATATCGTTGTCTATGGCACCATCTTTTAATTCGTAGAATTGTTCATAGTGAACAAATGCACGTTCGTGCCACCCTTGCTTGTAGGCCGTATCTGCAAGTAAAAAATGTGTTTGGGTTAATGGGAAAAGAATATCGTAGTTAATCAGACTTCCTCCTGCCAAATTTTCCAGATAATTGAACAAATGAGTATAAGCTTCTTCCCACTCATTCCGGGCATAGTAGGCCTTGAACAATAACAAATATGGCATGCGCTGATGCGCTTCTTTTTCAATCGAATGATTTGCTACGGAAATACATTCTTCCCACTTGCTTTGTCCTAACAGAGAGTCAGCCATGCCATTGATGCTGGCAACTGTGTTAAACAAGGGCATTTTACCCTTTTGGAGAGCTGTTTTGAATTTTTTCTCTGCCGTTTTGTATTGATTCTTTGCTGTTAGCTGCAATCCGGACATTAACCAATATTCTGCAATATTGGGATGTTTTTTTAGTTCTGCGTCAAGATCTATTCCTTTGTAAAGTAATCCATGTTTTGAGATGGGAAAAAACAAAGGACTCACAACGATGTCTTGGTCGGCAACAGCCGGAGCAAGAGTGGGAATTGCCGAGCCTGTAAAATTTAGATTCTTATCTGCAGGAAATATGCGAATTTGAAAATGAGTGTGCTCTACAGGATTATCCTCATTACTTATCTGAATTGCGGCGGGATAAACCTTATTATTTTCCGGTGTGAATTTGGCTAATTCTTCAATATCAAAACACTCATTTCCCTCAGTATATAAGACAAAGCCCGAAGAACATCGAGAAACTGCTTCATTAAGCGCATTCGTTTTATCAACTTTTGTTTCACAAATGATCTTAGGGATATGAGCAGGGCAAGCATCTTTACCTAAGGCAACAACCTGAATATTTCCGAATTTCTTATCAAGTTCACTAAAAAAATCTTCTTTCAGCGGTAACTCATTGCTACAAAAAATGATGATATTCCAATTTGATGCAGCTTTCATGAGAATTTATCCGCTAATTTTTTTTCAAAGCCCTTATACTTATTGAGCAATTCCGAAGGTTGGTTTGGCATTGCTTCCACTTCTTTAATCAATTCGCTGGTAGTAGATTTTGCTTCTGAGGTGTTTCCTGTTAACAACAGTAATTTCGCTTTACTAGCTAATAAATCAAAGTTTTGCCCGGAATATTTTAAAGCCGTCTCAATAAGCGAGAGAGCGGTTTCGAAATCGCCTTCGGTTTCTTTTAAATTGGCAAATTCGGATAATCCTTGCACGTAATTTTGAGGAGTGGATCGTTCTACTTTTCCAAAATGTCCACTGGCAATGTCTTTTTCTATTTTGGCCAAATAAACTTCCAATGTCTGTCTGGCTAATTCAGGTTGGGTATTTTTTATCAGAAAATACTCATATAAAAGCCTGTCAGGGAAGATATCTGCATCCGGAGCTTCTTCTAAAATATCAGCAAATTTGTCTGGCCTGTTTTCTAATAATGCCGCTATCAGACAGATTCGAATCGCCATGATTTTTATAGGCATACCTAAGCCCATTTTTAGTGATTTTCTGGCAGGAGCTGCTGCTTTTATGAAATCTTTAAGGCTGGCATAATGCTGGGCAAAGTAAAAATGACTTAAGGGATTATCAGGCTCTTCTTTAAGCCTTTTCTTGATTAAAGTAAGATTACGCTCACCTTTTTCTTTATCTAGTGCTTCGCTTGCATACCCTTTGTGGAAAATACGTGCTCCTGAGACGGCTGCTTTATTTCCACGGAGCATGAGGTTTTCATGAACGGCATATTTATATCTAGATTCCGGATGACGCCTGAAGAAACGAATCAACGGATGAGCTTCCATTGAAGGGGAATTTTCCCGGTAATTATAGATGTACATCCAATACCCTTCGTTTGGATGCCAGGGATAGGATTCATAAAACCAGGAAATGTCTTCCCGGAAAATTTCTTCATCAGCGTCTAATTGCAAAATCCATGGGTAACTGGCATAATCCAAAGCAGCATTTCGGGCATCGGCAAAGTCGTCTTTCCAGACGTAATCGAATACTTTGGCTCCCTTATTTTGGGCGATTTCCTTGGTAGAATCTGTAGATCCGGTGTCCAAAACAATCATTTCAGCAACAAAATCGGCTACAGAATCCAAACAGCCGGCAAGATACTTCTCTTCGTTTTTTACGATCATCACGAGTGATATGGGAAGTTTCTGCCTTTCCATATCACTCGTTATTCAGCTTGTTTTTGTAAGGCGGGATGATTGGGAGCTAATTTTCTTGCCTCTTCATAGTAAGTGCCGGCTTTGTCATCCATTCCAACACGTTTCATTAGATCACCCATTAAAATCCAGTTTTCAACATCTTTAGGGTTTTTCTGCAAGCGGTCAATCAGATATTCAATAGCATCTTCACTATTGTTTTTCACGATTTTTAGAATGACCAGGTTTCTGTGTGCCGGTTCAAAATCTTCCAGCTCAATAGCTTCCTTCAGATCTTTTTCGGCACCTATGAAATCCTCCATACTCATTTTTGCAAATGCACGTAGCGAAAATAAACTGGCATTGTAGGGAGCCTGTTCTATTGCTTTGTTCAGAGAAGTAATGCTTTCCTGCCATTGAAATAAATGCTGTTCAGCAATTGCCTGTAAATGAAAACCATCATCAGAATCAGGGGCTTTCTCCTGAATTTTCTTTGCTAATGAAATAGCTTTCTCAAACTCCTGATTATCAATCAGGCGTATTCCTTCCTCTATTTTTTTATTGAAATCCATAGCCCTATTTGTCCTCTTTTTTCTTGAG